>DATBMP010000506.1:0-4418 GCA_036554845.1 Pyrinomonadaceae bacterium | reverse complement strand
CATTCACTGAATTCATTGGTGATCGCGACAATCTTACGAAGATCGATAATGAACGAAATGAAGCACAGCTGAGTTTGGCGACCGGCTTTGTGCAGCGAACCACCTTCACCGAACAATTTCCGGCAAGTCTCACCGCTCCAAATTTTGTCGATGCGGTCATCAAGAATGTGCAGCACAACTCGTCGTTGGATCTCTCCTCGAAACGTGACGAGTTGCTGTCGCTTGCTGAAGGCTTGGGGGGCAGGGCGGCGGTAGTTGCTCGTTTGGCAACTTATCCCGAGTTGATAAAGACCGAGTCAGATTCCGCCTTCGTTCTGATGCAGTACTTCACCTATTTGCGACGTGACGCAGATGATGAAGGATTCCACTATTGGATCAAGGCACTCGCGTCAAGGAACCATAACGATCCGAATCGCTACACTTCAATCACTTGCGCTTTCGTTAACTCAACCGAATATCAATCCCGATTCGGTATGCTGATCACGAACAATCCGGATCAGTGTCAATAGCTGCACCTTCCTCAATCAACCTCAAAATCCAGTTCGAGTGTTGTTGACCCGCGATCTTCAAACCAGCAGATATCCTGGCTCAATAGATCAAGCTTGAGTGTGTATCGTCCCTTGCTGGTCGGCGCGTTACACGAAACATTCAAGACCGTCGCGGCATTGGGAACCATGGCCAGTTGCAGTCTGGGTAAGCCGTGTACTTCATGGACCACCTGTTTCCGGTCATCGAGAATCTTCAGTCCCACGCGAACCCTTCCGGCCATCGGTGCCTTGCTCACCAACCACACGGTGTCCCCAGTGTTCCTGAGCGAAATCACAAGCTCGATCTTCTCAGCAATCGAAAACTTTCTGGGCCACTCACTCAGCAGAGTCCAGTCGGCACGAAGCTGCCCAGGATTTCTTGAGTCAAGAATCGCTTGCGCGTTACCGGGGTTTGAGATCTTCTGGCACAGCAGGTAGTTGAATGCCGGCATTTCTACGAACTGCACTGAATTGCCCGAAATGTTTTCGCGATCCACGAAACCGATCACTGAGGCGTAGTCGCCCGTAAGAACGAAGCCTTGTTGTTGCAGCAGGTCGATTAAGTAGCCTTTGCTGAATGGCGCTTCGAGGGTCTCGTACTCCTTCATTACTTCACGGAGTTCGGCGGCACTATCGGATTCTTCGGGCGGACGCTCGCCCTCTGCAATGAAAAGTTGACCACCGGGATCAAGCATTGAGTTGATGTGGCGCAGAACTGACGTTGCGTCCTCAAAGTGGTGAAGTGAGTCGTAGCATACTATCGCGTCAAAAGTTCTGGCTAACGGCGCCACCTCAATATCGTGGGCCAAAAACTCATACCTCAATGGAGATTCGTGATCGAGAGCGAAGGGCAACTTACCCAATCTATCCTCGGCGACACGAATCATCTCCGGGCTTATGTCTAAACCAGTCACGCGGTACCCAAGCCTTGCAAAAAACTCAGTCAGCCAACCAGATCCACACCCAACGTCCAGGATGGACGCGCCGGCAGGTAATGCCAACAGGTAAGCCATATTCGCGAAATCGCAGAAGTGTCGCTGCGTGTCTTCGTCGAGGCCGGCACCGGACCACCGGTTCACTTTATGTGCGAGGTTGTAGAAGGGTTTTGTATAGAGGTGATAAGCGTCGCTGGGGCTCAGGCGGTGAGGATACTCAATGGCGCCACGCTTGTAGTTCAGTTGGTCCAGTTTGGGAAAACGGCCCTCTAACTCGCTTCCAGGTCCATCTTCATTCCTTGCCTGACCATCTGATGCTTTGTATTGTTCGTTCGACCCCATACTCGTTATGCGGACACTACGGTCAAAGGTAATAGTTGGACTCCATAGTATAAGCTGCTGAGTAAGGAATCATCCCTTTCAAATGGCAGACAACAACCAGCCATCACCAGACAAGGACTTCGTTGACGTGCGCACGTTGTTGGAACAACGCTCGCTGGAACAACTGAACCAGCTTGCCGAAGAGTACTTCGCGCGTCTTACAACAAGAGACTATCACCTTGCTAAACCATTTGGGGCCATCGACGAAACCCCACAACTGCTGATCAATTTTGCGGTGGTCCTTCAGGGACTTGCATTGTGCCCCGGTCTGACTGTGCTTGAGTTTGGCGCGGGAACTTGTTGGGCCGCCCGCTACTTGAGCCAACTGGGTTGCCAAGTGATCGCCCTCGATGTTTCACCAACAGCTTTGGATATTGGTCAGGAACTTTATCGGCATCACCCCGTGATTGGAAACAAGCCTGCGGCGCGTTTTCTTCAATACGATGGTCTGCGAATCGACCTGCCCGACGAGAGCGTCGATCGAATCATCTGTCTCGATGCCTTTCACCACGTGCCAAATCCAGGCCAGGTGTTGCGCGAGATGGGCCGTGTACTCAAGAACGGCGGTATCGCTGGATTCGCTGAGCCTGGACCAGAACATTCGCAGTCAGCTCAATCTCAGTATGAAATGAGAACGTTCGGTGTAATCGAGAACGATGTGAAGATCAGAGAGATCTGGCGTGATGCCAGGTTGGCGCATTTCACGGATATCAAGGTCGCAGTTTTCAACGTCCCGCCATTTCATCTGAGTCTGGATGATTTTGAAGCCTTTCTGAATGATGAACCGATAACGGCGGTCTACGTTCTCGCAACCCGCGAGTTTCTAAAGAACCAGCGCAATTTCTTTTTATATAAAGGACCACCCGCGGCATCAGACAGCCGTTTCAGAGCGGGACTTCAAGCCGAGATCCGTATCACCTCGAACAATCTAAGTGCCATCGAAGGTGAAACGATCGTGGCGCGAGCCACCGTTACTAACACCAGTAACTCAGTCTGGTTACCGCGAAGTGCGCAACTAGGAGCTGTGATGTTGGGTGTTCACGTCTACCATGCCGACGAAACAATTCACCGTCATAGTTTTCATTGGGAGGCGCTCACTGAAGGAGAAGGGAGGCCGATTCGTCCCAACGAGAGTGTCGATGTGGAGATCAGAATGCCGCCGCTGCCCAAAGGAGACTACATTCTGGAGTTTGATATGGTGAGTAATGACGTTTGCTGGTTTTCCTTGAACGGTTCACCGACAGTGAGGGTTCCACTTGAGGTCCAATAGCAGTTCTTCAAGCCATGGCCGCGCTGAAGTGTCCAGCGTATAACGCCGACATCAATCCCAACAGCACCAACAGGATCGCTCGAATCGTCTGGTCCACCCATGTGTTCCGGCCCCACCCTGCGAGTACAAAGAAGATCGGGAACACGACCATCGTGTAACGCGCCTGCGACTGTAGTAGCTGGGAAGAGAGTGCAATGATGACACTGGCCAGTGTGTAGAGCGCAAGTGACCATTCGCGTCTTTTCGCGAGAATGATTCCACAGACGAGGCCGAGCACAGCTGCTGAGAAATTTACGATCCGCAAATCCCACGGCAATCCAATCTCGTTTGGCCTGCGCAGATAGCCATAGAGTGGATAGAAGAAGAGTCCGGCGTGACGGGCCCAACTGCCTTGAATGTTCAGAAACGCCAACGCATCCCCGGTGATCGAATAGAGGAAATACATGAAAGACAGAAGTCCCACAGGAATTAGTAACAATTTCAAGACGTCAGTCCGTAGACGTCCGCGATGTTGCTGCCAGTACTGAATACAAAGCGTCGGGAATAGCAGGATGCCGGTGAAGCGAGTGGCCGAAGCGATCGCGCCGAGCACACCCGCTCCCCACCACGAGTCGCGTCGGGCTGCGTAAAAACTGGCTACCACCAGCAATAGAAAAAGTGATTCGGTCATTGCCAACGAGAAGAAGTAACTAGTCGGAAACGCTGCCAGGTAGAAGACGCTTCGATCGGCAACACCCTGATCAAAACCGAACGCTGTTGCTGTCTTGTGCATCAGGATCAACGCCCACAGCAGAAGAAAACTGGAGAGCGCTATCGCCGTCAATTGCATCTCGCCAGTGATCGAATAGAAGACCCACAACAGCATGGGATAAACCGGAAAGAAGGCCCAATTGCGTTGTGTTGAGGTATCAAACGCGCGTCGTTCATAGCCGTGCCGCGCGATGCCGATATACCAATTCCCATCTCCGCGTGCTGCCAGTTCAGCGAGTTTAGGAATTAGTGTTTCGCGATGAACGATGATGTGTGGTTGTCTCGAGGTGTCTTCCGGTATCGTCCCAGGGAGGACTTCGAAATGGGCGGCGCAGATAAAAACGAAAAGTATGATCAGCCGAGTAAGAGCGAAGGCAAACAGCGCGGATCGGAATGCGCGATCGGTCCAGACAGTTTGCAGTACTCGTTTGAATTTAGATTCCGGCCGCGACGCACGAACGACTGAGGAAGGCTCCACTGTTGGAGTCGCTTCGTTGAGCGCGTATTTTGAACTCTGCATCGAGTTGATTATAGGGTAAGGTCAGTCGCTCGGCA
>DATBMP010000503.1:0-6318 GCA_036554845.1 Pyrinomonadaceae bacterium | reverse complement strand
CGTCGCTGTCTCGATAGCGAATCCATTCGGAGTCAACGTCGTCGCGTTCAGCTGACCATCCTGGTGGCAAGTCAGCAATCCTACGTAACGACGAATCGCGGCCAAGCGCATCCGCCATGCAGATTAATCGGCCGTCGTTTTCGTAATCTCCGGTGGTGCCACAAACGAAAGCCCACGAATCGTCGTCGGAATAATGTGTGACCATAAGGATTGGAAGATTTTGTTCAATTACCTGACGAGTCGTTAATGCCGCGACGTTCGGTGCTTGATCGAACGGCCAAGTTTCGTCTGCGATTTCGGTATCCATGGATTCCGAGTGGTGACTCTCCATCAAAGTGATAGACGCATAACGCTCGGCATCAGCGGCGCGCAATCAACTTTGACAATAGAGGCTTGCTGGTGGCGCGTCCGCTGCATGCCGTTGTTAGATAGCGCCTCTCCGCCGAAACCACCAAAACGCATACGCACTCAACGCGAAGCATGGGGTGATGACGATAATACTTCCCGCCCACTCCATCCTAATTCCTATCATCACGAACAATATCCCGACTAACCCCGCAGATATGGCCGCCGCCATCACAGGAGCTTTAGACCGCCTGCGCCTCAACAAGCTGAAAGCAGCAACCAATGGTGAAACGACAAACAAGATAAACATAACCATGCTGGCAATGAACAATTCCCTCACAAGCTCATATTCCCAAGCGCGACCTCTTGTAGAAATCAGCGGGCCGAGAGAAAAGAAGAACGTCGGAAGGAGCAGGAGTACGCCGAATCCAGCGAACGCAACGCACGCCAAGACCAGAGGGTTAGACTTTTGCCGCAGGGCGTCTTTATGGGGCGCTTCTTCCATCTTAAACCTTCGCAAAGCGCAAGCTATCCAACTATTTATTTCAGCGGCCGAATCGCCGCCTTGTAAGACGTCGTTTCGGACGTATAATAACTGCCGAGCCCACGAGATCCTAGAATAACTGCCGTAGTAACCGGATTAGGCCTCATCCCTTCGTTCGGTAGTGCCCTGCCACTACCTTTCGTCCTCATATATCCGGGTGAACCGTTTAACCCGAGGAGCCTCACCATGCCCAAACTTCTGAATGAAGTGCGCAATGTAATGCGCACTCGACATTACAGTCTGCGCACCGAAAAGACCTACATCAACTGGATCAAGCAGTTCATCATCTTCCATAAAAAACGGCACCCAGCAGAGCTCGGAGGAACTGAAGTAGCACAGTTTCTGTCCCACCTTGCCGTCAATCGCAACGTAGCCGCCTCAACTCAGAATCAGGCGCTGGCCGCTCTCCTCTTCCTTTACAGATATGTGCTCAAACTCGAACTGCCGTGGCTCGAAGAGGTGCAGCGAGCCAAAAAGCCGTCGCGCTTGCCACTGGTGTTTACTCGTGAAGAGGTCCAGGCGATCCTTGCTCAACTTACGCATACCAACTGGTTGATGGCCAGCCTTCTTTACGGTTCAGGTTTGCGCCTTATGGAATGCCTTAGGTTGCGAATCAAGGACGTCGACTTCGAATATCAACAATTAACAGTCCGAGATGGAAAAGGGGCGAAAGATCGGAGAACGATACTGCCGGTAACCCTGGTTGCTTCTCTTAAACAACATCGAGATCGCGTCAAGAGCTTGCACCAAAGAGATCTGCGTCAAGGTTTCGGCAGTGTCTTCCTCCCGCATGCGCTCAACAGGAAATATCCAAACGCCAGCCGAGAATGGGCCTGGCAGTACCTCTTTCCCGCGAAAAAACTGAGTCGCGATCCACTTTCAGGTGAGATACGCCGACACCACGTCGGAGAGAACGCATTGCAAAGAGCAATCAAAGGCGCGATACAGGCCGCGGACATCGCCAAACCGGGAAGTTGTCACACACTGCGACATAGCTTCGCCACCCACCTGCTTGAAGTTGGATACGACATCAGAACAGTTCAGGAGCTGTTGGGCCATCAAGATCTGAATACGACGATGATCTACACGCACGTGCTGAATCGTGGAGGAAGAGGAGTGCGAAGCCCATTGGACAAATAACGCGGAGCGCCTCCTTCGCATCCCGGGCTGCAGAAATGTGAAATACGCGGAGTTCCGGCTCGGCCGCAACCTTGCGGTAAGCCTGCGGCTTACCGAACCTTCATATATTTTGATCGAGGCTATGCCTCAAAGATGGAAAAGTAGGCATAGCCTGGTATTTAGGTTGGAATAACAGTACAGCGGGCTTACCGCAAGTGTGCGGCCGAGCCGTACCAAAAGACTTTTTGTGCAAAGCCACAGTGACCTGCGAAGCGACACAGATGGGCAGTTAATAACAATCGAGTATGGACCAACTACTGCTTAGCAGGTGGTTTCTTGTTAATGAAGTCTGAAAGTGGTTGGGCCAGATCCGGGGCCTTCAGTTGCTCGAGGCGAGTGAGGTGGACCAATGCCGAGTCGCGTTGACCGAGAGTTGCCCGTGCAAGACCTGCAAGGTAGTGCGCGTACGGAGAGTCTGGCGAGAGTTTGATTGCAAGTTCAGCCGCGGCGGCCGCCGCGTCGTACTTCTTTTCGCCGTAAAGTGCTTCAGCGAGGATCTCGTGCGCTGCGGAGTTACCGGGTTCCCGCTCTGTTACGCGACGGACATTCCGAGCGGCCTCTTCGTAGCGCCCTGCCGCATTGCAGACGAGCGCCACGCGCATCAGTGCCGGCGCGTACTCGGGGTCGATCTGAAGCATGCCGCGGAAAGCCTCCTCCGCTTCGTTAAGACGGCCGGCCTTCAGATGCGCGACGCCCGCCGCGTTGTAGGCTCGCACCGCCGTGTTCAATGTTTCGTTGGCCTCTTTCTCGTGCCCGAGCTTGATCTGCGCGAGTGCAAGGTTGAAGAAGGCCTGGCCATATTCGCCATCGAGCTCGCATGCACGGTGGAAAGCTGCGGCTGCTTCCTCGAAGCGGCCGGAGGCAAAGTAAGCGCTACCCAGGTTGTTATGAGCGGCAGCGAGTTTTGGGTCGGAACGAATCGCCTCCTGGTACTCCTTAATCGCGTCGTCCTGCTTTCCCTTTGAGAAAAGTTGTAAGCCGCGTTCGTTGTGCTTAAGCGCCTTCAGTTCCTCGGGCGTGTGAGCGTGCACAACGCTGCCCTTTTTAACTCTCGCAAGATCCGACGGGAAGGTGGTGTCCGACTTTCCTTCCTCGAAGCGGCGACGGGTCGGTTCGTCCACTGCCCGTCTCGACATCTCCTGTCGGTGCCGCATGAGTTGGTTGAGCTGACTCGAAGAGGGAGCCGGTTGCGCGCACGCCTCGCTCGCCGACAGCGCGGTCGCGAGCGCGACAACAACCGTACCAGTAAAGTAGCCGATCGCGCAGGGCATCTTTGTCCTCGTTAATATCATCGTGCCTTCAGGACTGTGTTGCATAACAGTCTTCGCGGTTAACGGGAACCTCAATCGGTTGGGGCGCAACGATTATACGCCGCGTCTGGTGGATCGACTGCACCGAGCGCGGGCAACACGCCCGCATAGTGACCCTCCGCTACCAGTTTTGTAACACGCACGTCGCCTTCATCGCGCTACGGTGCCCGTGGCACGATCCAGTCAAGACGCCCGCGCTCCAAACTCTCAAGTTAGAAATGGGTTGCGGTGTTTTCAGCGCGCTTCGACTTGAAAAAGGGAATCAACTGCTCAGAAAAATAAGGCTCTTCAGTGCACCAGAAGATGTAGTCGACTTTCAGATAGTCAGTTGCAAAGGCGATGATCTCGGCGATCGATACTTGTTTCTTAGTCTGAGGGTTTAGGTGCGCATAGTTCCCGTCCTGCACCGCAACCCCGACTGGCACAGTGCCGGCAGCATTCTTGATCAAGTGATAGCTGTTATTCATCTGCCCCGGTTTGTACGGCAACAGATCTGGACCACCAACACCAACCCCTAACTCAAGCGCGGCTTTGTAAACAGATCGCAAGTATCCCTTGTCGTCGTTCGGTTGCCACTCACCCGGCATGAAGTTGGCATACTGAAGCACAACCGATTTTGGAAAGGCGCGCTTCAAGGCACGCATGTTTGTGATTAACCCGTCACGATAGATCTCAAATGTAAAACCCTTGGGAAAGAGACGCCCAGTTTCGCCCACGGACACTGCCGACTCAGCGAAGTTGATGCCTTCGATTCGGCCATCAAACTCCTTACCCAGCGCCGCAAGTAGTTTGTGAAACCTCTCCTGCACCGCCGGATCGAATCGTCTCGACATCCAACCCGCAGGTGTGGCTTGGTCTTCGGCCCCTTCCTTGTAGTCGTATTGCCTATTAGCACCGCCGTTGTACGCCGGGTCTTCGATCAAATAGCGCGGTACTGGGTTCCATCTCTCACTGAAGCTGACGTCCTGAAGTTGGATGAAGAGTTTCTTGCCTTTCGATTTAAGAAACTCCAGGTCCTCGCGAATGGCGGTGAAGTCGTATTCGTCTTTCTGAGGTTCTAGTCGCCGCCAGGTGTACGCGATCTGCGCGCCCTCAAAAGTTTTCATCTCAAGAAAGGATGTTGCTTGCCTGATCTTCTCGCGGTCTTGTCCAAAGAAGACGTAGTGATGAATGGGTTTAGCGGCAGATGTGGCCCCACAAAGAATAAGGAGCACGAAACATCCTAGGGCCTGAAATGGAGATTGATGCAAATTGGTTTTGCGCATTTTGAGATAGGTCATCATAAGGCTTTTACCCACCCATCTTGCGAATGACTGCCATGGCGGTGTCATGAAGCATCTTTGAGATATTGCTCATCATTTGCAGCGTCTGCTGCTGTTTCTGAAGTACATTCTGGAGGTCTACGTTCGCAAGCTGAGCATCGTCACCCAACGTGGCCAGCTTCTCCTCCCAGCGCCGTATCTCGTTCTCCAGTACTTGCATGTTTTTCGTTCCTGATTGTGGCACGCGATCAGGAATACCTAACTCGTGCTCGACCTCCCCAACCTTGTAGGCTTGAGCGTTCTGGTCGAACAACTCGGCGAGGATCGCGACATCTTTCTCATTGCCGGGACACAACTGGACACCGCGCTCGCGGGTGGCAGACATCACTTTGGCTTTGAACTCTCGTAGCGCGCTTAAGTACTCGCGAATGGCCTTCTTCCGCTGATTAAAGTAGCGCACCTTCTCGGCATAGAAGCGCAGGTCTTCCGTGGTCTGCAAGTAAGATTCGCGCAGGACCTCCTGGATCAATGCGTTGACGTCCACCGGGCTTTTTTCTCTCTCTTGCTCTGTCATTCTTTTTCTCCTTGGCGACGAGAGGCAGTACCACCTCGCGGTAGCGAGCGAATCGTTAGATTGACGATTGCCGATTGATAGCATACTGGAATCGGCAATTGGCAATCATCAACCGGCAATCTCGAGTATCGACCCGCTACCGCGCGGTGATACTGACTCTCATGGCCACCGGGATCTGAGTTTGGACCGGTCAGAACATCTCGCTCAGATCGCGAAACGGGATCGCATCCTCCGCAAACTTAAATGTTCCCCGTTCACGCATCTCCCTGGCGGCATGAAGGAATGCTCCAAATGCGGCGCGGGCAAGGCCGCTTCCGACGCTAATTCGCTTCACTCCGATCGCCGATAGATCCTCGACGTCAAAATCAACACCCGCAAGGCCCATCAGAACATTCACCGGCCGGTCAACTGATTGGACCAACGTCGCGATGTCGCTTCTACTCCTCAGGCCCGGGGCGTACAAGACATCAGCACCCGCTTCCTGATAAGCCTGTAAGCGCTTGATGGTGCTACTTAAATCAGCCCGGCCAACAAGAAAGTTTTCGCAGCGGGCTGTAAGTGTAAAAGGGAAGGGAAGCAAGCGAGCTGCGTCCACTGCCGCGCGAACCCGTTCGACGGCCAACTCAAAATCGTATATCGGATCAGATGAACGACCCGTCGAGTCTTCAATCGAACAGCCAACCAGTCCCTGCGCCGCGCCCAACCGGACAGTCTCCGCAACCGTTTCGGGATCGTCGCCAAAACCGTTCTCGAAGTCGGCGCTCACGGGAAGATCGGTCGCGGACGCGAGCGTCCTTACGTGGTCCATCATCTTCTCGCGGCCGACGGTGTTGTCTCGTTGGCCGATTGAGAAGGCGTAACCGGCGCTGGTGGTGGCAAGTGCTTCAAACCCGAGGCGCTCCAGGAGACGCACAGTGCCTACGTCCCAGGGGTTGGGAATGATGAATGCACGTTCGTGATGGTGGAGTGCCTGAAAGTGTTCTGCTTTTTCTAATTGCGATCGCATTGTTACTCCTTGGAGTGCGGTGGCAAGCGCAGCGCGACACCGCTATGGATGGCTTCGGTTTAACCAAATCAGACTATTATTATGCAGGTCAATCCAAA
>DATBMP010000490.1:0-5304 GCA_036554845.1 Pyrinomonadaceae bacterium | reverse complement strand
CGCTTACTTGAAGCTACGAGATTTGAATCTGCTCAATAACCAGTCAAATACATTAATTGAAACAGCGGGGGTGAACCACCCTTCCCAACCTGAAATCTTTGCCCGAGAGTAACAGCGGGGGTGATCCACCCTTCCCAACCTGAAAACTTGGGTCACAGCCGCTAACAACTGAGAACTGATGGATTCCAGATTCCAACTTCCAATTTCCAAATTCCAATTTCCAATTCCCAAATTCCAATTTCCAAATTCCAATTTCCAAATCCCAACGTCACCTCATTACTCCAACATAAACCGCCCTCGTCATTTCCGCCGTCCGTTTCCAACTCAGCTGACTCGCGCGTTCAATACCCTTCACAGACATCGCACGTCGCACGGCTTCATTCGGTAACAAACGACCCATCAGGTCGGCTAACCCCTCAACATCGGTTGGCGCAATCAGTTCGGCAGCATCACCAACAACTTCAGTGATGCTCGGAATTCGACTCGCAATAACCGGCGCCCCACATGACATTGCCTCGAGTGGTGGCAAGCCAAATCCTTCGTACAGCGAAGGATAAACAAACAAGTTGCAGCCTGAGTAAAGCGCGCGAAGTTCATCATCAGTCAAGTAACCCGTGAATTTGACCTGTTTGGCGATCGGCGAACCCTTCACATAGGCAAACAAGTCCTGGATTAACCAGCCTTTCCGTCCCGCAATGACCAACTGAAGACTTGAATCCCCCAAACTCGCCACGGTCTGCTCAAACGCCTTAACAAGCGTCAGCAAGTTCTTGCGCGGCTCGACCGTGCCAACGTAAAGCACAAACTTGTCGCCCACTCGCAATCGATTCCTGGCGCGAAGCGCTGCTTGCGAAGCGTCTGGATAGAAGCACGCCTTCGCCGCTTCCGGTATCGCCACGATCCTGTCCAGCGCCACGCTAAGCTGTTCATGCACTTCACGGCGAATTGCTTCAGTCGGCGTGATGATGCGTGCAACCCTCTTTGCTGCTTCGCGCAGAATTGCTTGCGTGTCCACAACCCTTTTGTTCTCGTGTGTGTTGGCATGAAACAGAACTGAAAGATCGTGAATCGTAACCACAATCGGACAGTCTGCTTTCAACGGAAACTCGTAGTTCGTTCCGTGGTAAAGATCAAAACGATTTTTCCGCAGATACCTGGGCAGGCTGGACTTCCACCAAAAATCCATCAAGGGACTGAACCTTCGCGCAAACTTCAGGTTAGCTTCTTTTGTGTTCCGCGCCGCTTTAACAAAACGACGAGGCGACACCAGCGAAACCTGGTCTTCTGGATTGACTAATGCAAGATGGCGGGCAAGTTCGAGAGTGTAGTGCCCGATTCCAGTGAGTGGATTGTAGAGAGGCAAGCCGTCGATCGCGATCCGCATTCAATACCTCTTTGCCCAACCGCGGATCTCGTTCGCAACACGGCCAAATGTTTCAACCGTCGTCTGAGGCTTGAGCCAAGCAGATGAAATGACTGCGGCTCGGCTAGCCAGCTTCAGGTTCGCCACCTGATAACGAAATTGCTGAGCCCGTTCCGCAATCTCGATCACTCGTTGCGCGTACAACTCGGGCGTATGTTTCTCCTTCAGCTCACGACGACCACGTTCACCCATGTTTGCAAATCGCTCCGGTTCATCCAATAGCGTTCTCAAGTGTTCCTTGATGTCGCCGATCTCGTGTTCACCCGGCCTTACGAAAGCCACCGCATCACGAGGAAGCGAACTAAACCATCCGACATCTGATACTAAACTCGGTAAGCCATGCGCCCAAATTCTGAGTTGACTTCCCGACGCTTCGCCCATTGTGGGATAGCGTAGATTAATCGCGAGGTCACAATTGCCAAGCGCCTCATCCAATTCGGTCTCGGTTTGAAATCCGTGTAACGTCACGCAGTCGTTTAGTTTGAGCGTGCTGATCTGCTGACGTATTTTTGATTCGTCGTTGAGGATGATGCCAAACACATCGAGATGAAATCGGTCCGGCGCGTCCATCTGCCCGAGCGCCTGAAGCACAGATTCCAACCGACGATTGCGTCCAATGTAACCGAACAACACCAACCGACGAATGTCATCGTCCTTTTGCTTAACATGAAACCGTTCGTGCGGAAGCGAAGGAAACGGCAACGGCGCTAAACCTACTGGCCATCGATCAATTTGCGACACAGTCTGAAACGCTTCATCGGTATGGACCAACACTCCAATCGCGTTCTCGAGCGCAAACTCCGTCAGCGGATATCGTTCAGCCATGTATTCAGAAGTCTTTTCACGGTCACGACTATCGACGAGCCCTTGTTTCCCGTAGTAGCGACTCATAACGTCATGATACGTATTGTGATCATTCAATCTGGTGCGAAAAAGGATGTCGAAAAACTCCTGTAGTCGATAGTCGTGCAGAACCACAACACCCGATAGTTGTCTCGAGACCTGCCAGATCCTTCCGTGAAAACGTTCATCGTTTCCGATCTGATAGAAAGTAATGTCAGCTTGATTAAGCTGGACCCAGGATAGCTTCTCCAGTTTATAGGTCCTGACGAGTGCAAACTTTTCCAGTTCGGGCTCCCATTCGCGTTGATCGGTCCAAAGAGTGATGTGCGCCAGCTTCGACAGCGCGGGCAGCATGCGCTTCGTGTAGTGTGCAATATCGGTCTTTGCTGGTGGCAAAGGAGAAAACCAATTAAGTTTCAACATAACTTCTCAAGACAACAGCTTCTCGATTACACCGGCCCAGGTAATGTTCATCTCCTCATAAAGATCGCGGCCTGCTTCTCCCCATTGTTTTGCTTGAGATCGTTTTTCCCAAACTAAATCCATCGCATGGGCAAGAGACGCGGCATTCGGATCGGCGATTAACCCTGTCTCGGCTTGCCGCACAAACTCTAACGGACCACCAGAGTCGGTACAGGTGATGACCGGCTTTGAAGCCAACATCGATTCCAATGTCACGTAGCCATAGTCCTCATCGATTGGCGGGTAGACCACGGCAAGACTCCTCGCATACAGATCGCGTTTCTCTTCCTCTGTCACCTGGCCCAACCACTGCACACGATCTTGAACGCCCAGCCTTTTTGCCAACGTCCGCAGTTCACTTTCATAGACTGGTTGGTCTGCGGCGCCCGCGAACTTCACAGCAACCGGTTGTTTGGTTTGGGCCAGCGCTTCCAGGACCAGTGACTGTCGCTTTGGAAGACAAAGCCGGCTGGGAAAGAAAACGTAATCCTGCGCTTCGGCTGTGAAAAATTCCTTTGCGTTTGGCGGCGGATGGTAAAGAGGAGTTGCGTCAATACCGCAGAAGTATTTAAGACGCGCCGCCACGTTTCCCGAATTCGCAAAGACTCGTCGCGCTTCCGGGATCAGCGTTCGATCTGCCTCGCGAATCGAGTCACGAATACCGGCGCCTTCCGGTGTGTAGATCAGGTCCCCGAGTTCGTGGTCCCACAGTTCGTACGCGGTACGAAACTGGTGCAAAATCCAAAGCACTTTTCTCGGATGAGGAATCAGGTATGCCGGAAACTTGAGCCCGATCAACAAATCCACAGGCGTGCCCATCACTTCACTTAAATCGAACAGGCGACAGGCGAGCATGTGATCCAGGATCTTTTCTGGTGGATACCATTTGAAAGGAATGGCGACGATCTCGGCTTCATGCCCTGCTGCCTGAAGATGATTACGCAGTCCTTCGGCGTGAACTTCTGCGCCGCCGCGGATGAAGGGCACGTGGGTAGTAGCGATGATGATGCGCATTGGGCGGCGTTAAGCGGTGAGTGGTGCCGGCTTCCACCCGACTAGTCCGTAATCCATTGGGCCGTAGAAGTATCGGTTGAAGCGATCCACCAAATCTGAGTCGCCAGCTACAGGCATCTCATCCGAAGGATTCAATGGCAGGATCTGTGTTCGAACGAACCCACGAGAGTCGACCAGAAACTGAAGCACTTCGCTGGGTATTGGATTTCGATGCGTAGGATCAAAATAGAAATTGCAGGTCCCAACCAGAACGTTGCGCGGGTTCGGCGTCTCGAGAATGATGACACCGCCAGTTTTCAACACCCTCATCGCTTCAGTCAGAAAACGAACCAGCTTCTCAATCGACAGGTGTTCGACGATGTGAAAGCCTGTGATGGCGGCAACGCTCGCGTCATCGAGTCCGGCCAGGTGTTGGACCAGATCGGAATGTAAAAGATCCAAGCCCTGACGCCGACCCTGATCGACAAGGACGATATTTGAGTCCACCCCCCTTGCGCTCAGTCCCTGTTCCTTCAACAGTTCTAGCCATTCACCTCGTCCACAACCGACATCGATAATTGGCCCTTCGGGTATGTTTTCCAGAAACTGACGATAGACCTGGAGCCGTAGCTTTATTTCGTCGCGTGATCCACGAAACTGTTCGTCAAAAGAGGCGAAGAAACTGTCGAGCGAGTGTGCTTCCTCTTCCTCGATCTCTCGCCCGATTGAAGAGCCGACCGGTAAGCGGTTCTCAGTATCCTGCAACCAGCGGGAGAATTTTTGGCCCTGCAATGCCAGCTCCATGATTATCTGCTGGTGCTTCTCTTTCAACGCCTTGAAATCTGCGTCTACCTCTTTACCTAAAAGAGCAAGCTGGTGTGTCGAAAGATCGATCTTCTTACTCAACGATTCGATGCCGTCCCACTGGCTACGAACGGCTTCATCATGCGCAGTGCGCGTCGACTCCAACTCTTGCTTCCACTCGGAGGTTGCCTTCCCTAACTGATTCCCCAGAGTCCACAACTCGGATTGGCGTTCGGCGGCCTCTTCATTCAAACGATCTTCGTAATATTGATTAAGTTCATCGATCCGTTTCAGCACGAGTTCATGATGCGCCTGGAGATCTGCGAGCAACTGACTGGCAACTTGATTACTTCTCGCTACCAACTGGGTACTCACGTGACTAAATTGGCTACTTACGTGATTGAGATGGCGCGCCACAATCTCCTGCTGAGCCAGGGCGTGTTCTTCAAACTGTCTTTGATATCTGAGTTGAACTGGCAAACGACAAATGGCCACGAAAAGATTGATGAAGTAACCGATGATCGGAAGGCGATAAGCCTTGCGCAAAGTTGCCGGTAGTTGAAGACCATCGACCCTTACGTTTTTGGATTGGCCTTCAGGCGACGACAACAACCTTGACAGCACATCAATCTTGTTGAGTTCACCACTGCGCAGACCATCCAGGTAACCGGCTGACTCAATATCGTCGGCCGGGCGTTTCAGAATTGCGCGATAGGCGTTCTGTATGAACTGCCGGCCGTTGGACTTCAGCAGGTCGTTCACATGATAGTGGTCGTCGC
>DATBMP010000563.1:0-7005 GCA_036554845.1 Pyrinomonadaceae bacterium | reverse complement strand
ACTTCGAGGGCAGCCTATTTCAAAAACACTGGCTCAAGATGCCATTCGAACAATCGTTACGGATGAAGACAGCGGTGTAATCACTATCCAGCAGATTCAGAAAGCCGTAGCTGCGAGTTTTAGAATTTCTGTCGATGAACTTGTTTCAAAAAACAACGCGCGTCAGATCTCAGTTCCCAGGCAAGTTGCTATGTTCCTTTGCAAGCGTCTGACGAAACACAGCTATCCAGAAATCGGCCGAGCTTTTGGCGGCAAGCATCACACGACAGTGATCCACTCTGTCGAGAAGATAGAAAAGCTCGTTGCTAGTGATACCGGACTCCAAAAAACAGTCGGTGATATAACCGAGACTTTGCAGAAGTAAATTTTCACTTCCGCCGAGTTATTCACAGAATCACAGGTACCATCTGTGGACGCGTTGTGGAAATAATCCAAACGAGATTTTGCGGGTTCTTTTCCACAGATCTTTAAAGCAGACACTCTCGTTATCCACAACGTAACTTAATTGGATTTTTTGCCATCAAAAGGTTTATAACCTTTTCCACAAATCCACAGGCACTACTAGTACTACTAGATCTAAATAAATAGTTATTAAACTAGTAGACCTAAACCGTTGTTAATAAACCTACCGGAGTAAACATCTCATGAGCGCAGCCGTCGAAGGAGTCAAGAAGATGCAGTTTGTGGTTAGCAAACAAAACCTACAAAAAGAACTGGGATTTGTTCAGGGGGTTGTCGAGAAGAAGAACACGATCCCTGTTCTGTCAAACATACTGATCGAATCGGTCGGTGATAACACCATTCGAATCATTGGGACCGATCTCGACGTTACGATTCGCTGCGATATGGATGCGGAGGTAACCGCCGGCGGCGCGATCTGTGTTCAAGCGCGAAAGCTCTTCGAGATTGCCAGGTTGTTGCCAGACGCTCCGGTGGTCTTCAAAAAAGAGGACAACGATTGGGTTACGGTCAAATGCGATCGAGCAAAGTTTAAGCTGGTTGGAGTATCTCGCGACGCTTTCCCTGAAGTACCGAGTTTTAAATCAGCGCCGACCAAGATTGACGCGAGCATTCTGAAAACCTTCATCGACAGAACCATCTTTGCAATTACCCAGGAGGAATCGAGATATACGCTCTCAGGTGCGAAATTTATTCTGGACGCCGAAGGAGCAAAGATGGTCACTACCGACGGGCACCGGCTGGCTTATGTCGAGCGGAAAAACGTGGCCAAGAATGGACGGAATGATTCCATCGATACACTGATTCCTAGAAAGACACTGGCTGAGTTAACAAAGCTTACTGGTGGTTTTGAAGACGAGATAAGCCTAGGTGTTGACGAGAATCACATCTATTTCGAAGTCGGCCCACGCCTTTTAATTTCAAGGATGCTGTACGGTCAGTTTCCGAACTACGAGATGGTAATGCCGAAGAATAACGATAAAGCAATCGAGTTTGACGGCAGTTCACTCAACCTGGCTATTCGTCGCGTGGCGTTGATGTCTGATGAAAGATCGCACGCGATTCGTTTTCATCTTGAGCCCAACCAACTCGTGATTAGTTCTCAGAATGCAGAGGAGGGCGAGGCGAACGAAACTCTTCAAGCGGAATACAACGGGGAAGAAACTGACATTGGCTTCAACGCGCAGTATCTACAAGAGTTTCTAAACGTTATTGGAGACGGAAAAGTCACATTCGAATTCAAGGATGGAAATTCCCAGGCTCAACTCCGACCTGCTGAAGGCGGCGAATATGACTACAAGTACATCGTGATGCCGATGCGCATCTGACAGGTGTTTGAATTTTTGAGTAAACAAGAAGCGCTCTTGAACAGGGCGCTTCTTCTCTTTTCTGACAACAGATGTTCTCAATCGCTATGTTAAAATTTGGACATGCACCTCGACTTTATTGAGGCCCACCAGTTTCGAAATCTCACTGGCAAGATCTCATGGGGAAGCGGACTCAACATCATCTACGGTAACAACGGCCAGGGAAAAACCAACTGGCTGGAAGCAATCTACTTACTCTCCAGAACTAAATCCTTCCGTACGCAACGACTCCAAGAGGCAATTCGATTCGGGCATGACATTGCAGTTGTAGGTGGTCAAGTCTCGAGTGGGGCGGAGATCCAACGACAGCTTCAAGTAGCCCTCCAACAAAACACGAAAACAATTTCAGTGAACGGCAAGCGAGAGCCTTTAGCGAGGTATCTCGGTCAACTGCAAGTGTTCGCATTCACCGCTGACGAGTTGGAAGTGGTTCGGGGTATGCCGGAAGCGAGGCGACGGTTTATCGACCGAGGAGTTTCATCGTTACGACCTGCTTATGTCCAAACTCTTGCTGACTATGGAAGGGTTCTGAAGCAGAAGAATCGCATTCTTCAGGACGCCTTGGAACGCAACACCAGAATCGAAGAGGTTGTAGATGTGCTGCAACCCTGGAATGAACAACTGGTCCAACACGCAACCATCATTCATACAGCCAGGGTTGATTACGTTAACCGCTTGAATGAGGTGCTTGAGCAGACGTTGTTCGAGCCCCAGGAGGTTTTGGTTCGCTACGTTTCATCACTTGACGGCAAGGGTGATCTGACCGATTACGGCAGCCTCTTTGCCGAACGTTTGCGATTTCGATTACCGGCCGAGATGGCCAGTGGCCATTCGCTGGTCGGTCCGCACCGAGACGATCTGGAGATACGTTTTGGAGGCCGGGAAATGCGGGTTTACGGCAGTTCCGGACAACAGCGTAGCGCGTTGTTATTATTAGACTTAGCGGCGATTTCGGTGTATAATTCTTGGCATTCGGAGTACCCGCTTTTTTTGGTCGACGACGTCGATGCGGAACTGGACGAAAAGCGGATAAAACGTCTTTTGGAATATCTTGAAGGCCGCACTCAAACATTCATCACCACCTCAAAACGGAGCCACGTACAGGATTTTCTATCTCGTGCGAGTGTGTTCGAAATTGAAGTTGGCGAAGCGCGTCAGAACGAGGACACAGGACCTCGCTTGGCAGTAAGTGCGGCACTGAATGAAGGTCTTTAAAAGCAGCGACGTTTAGAGGCGACTAACGGTAAGGAGAAAGTATTTGGCGACACCAGGAACTTCAGGGCCGAAGGGACCAGACGGACCAACCAGACCAACTATGACCGACAAGAAAGGGCAATTGTACGACTCGTCCTCAATCACAATTCTAGAGGGACGAGAAGCGGTCCGTAAGCGGCCCGCGATGTACATCGGTTCAACCGGAGAGATTGGTCTACATCACCTGGTCTATGAAGTGGTAGATAACTCGATCGATGAAGCGCTCGCGGGATATTGCGATACGGTAGAGGTGGCGATTCACCTGGATAACTCAATCACCGTGATTGATAACGGGCGCGGCATTCCGGTTGATGAAATCAAGAAGGAAAAAAGATCGGCAGCGGAAGTTGTCATGACGAAGCTGCACGCCGGCGGTAAGTTTGACTCCAACGCTTACAAGGTGTCAGGCGGACTGCACGGCGTTGGAGTGTCATGCGTTAACTTCCTGTCTGAATCACTTCACCTCGAGATCTGGCGCGAAGGAAAAACATACGAGCAGGACTTTGTACGGGGTATCCCCGCGGCGCGACTCGAGCAGACCGGGAAAACACGTAAGCGTGGGACGAAGATCACTTTTAAACCCGACGCCCAGATCTTTGATCACACCGAATTCAGTTTCGACAAACTATCTGAGCGATTGCGTGAAAAGGCGTTTCTGAATAAAGGCATTCGCATCACCATCAAAGATGAACGCGAAGAGCCGGAACGATCGCACGAGTTTTATTACAAGGGTGGTATTGCGGAGTTTGTAAAGCACCTCAATAAGAACAAGACCACGTTGCACGATAAGCCGATCTATTTTGAGAGGGAGGCTGACAGTCTTTCGATCGAAGTGGCCATCCAATACAACGATGGTTACGACGAGAAGGTCTACTCTTTCGCTAATAACATCAACACCGTTGACGGTGGAACGCACCTGGCAGGGTTCCGCTCGGCGTTCACTCGCACGATCAATGCGTACGCCCAGTCTTCCGGTCTGGCGAAGAACTTCAAAGGTTCGTTAAGTGGTGAAGATGTTCGCGAGGGACTAGTTGCGGTCATCTCAGTGAAACTTCCGCAACCACAATTCGAAGGCCAAACAAAAGGAAAACTCAATTCCGATGTGAAGGGTGCAGTCGAGTCGTTCCTGAATGATCGCCTCACGGAATATCTCGAACAGAACCCCACCGTTGCCCGCAGGATTGTCGGCAAGTCAGTTGACGCTGCCCGAGCACGCGAAGCTGCACGCAAGGCGAGAGAGATTGTGCGCAAAGGAGCTTTAGGTGGCGGCATGCTCCCCGGCAAGCTCGCCGATTGCCAGGAGAAAGATCCAGCGTTATCGGAGATCTACATTGTTGAGGGCGACTCCGCCGGCGGTTCGGCTAAACAGGGCCGTGATCGTAAGAACCAGGCAATCCTTCCACTGAAGGGCAAGATTCTTAATGTGGAAAAGGCTCGGTTCGACAAAATGTTGGGCCATAGTGAGATCAAATCCTTGATTACCGCGCTCGGGACGGGAATCGGCAAAGAGGATTTTGATGCGAGCAAGCTGCGCTATCACAAGATCATTCTGATGACCGACGCGGACGTTGATGGTTCGCACATCCGGACTCTCTTGCTGACCTTCTTTTATCGTCAGATGGCCGAGTTGGTTGAGAAGGGATTCGTTTATATCGCTCAGCCTCCGTTGTTCAAGGTGAAGCGAGGCAAGAAGGAAGAGTACATAAAAGACGAAGACTCGATGACCCGGTATCTGATGCGCATGGCCACCGCCGACATGACTGTAAAGTCGGTGGCCGCTAACGATGAGATCGAGGGACGCCAGCTCGCCGCATCCCTGGAAAAGATGGTGGACTTGAAGAAGTATTCCGAAAAGGCAGCGCGGCGGCTCGGCGGCGATTCACACCTGTTGACGACGGTATTGGAAGCCTTCGCCGGTCGCAAGGGTGTTCTCCGTAAAAAGGGCATCACCCTTCGCACTGTTTTTCAGGATGGCGATCTGATGGCCAAGGTCGAGGGCGTACTTGATAAAGCGGGATTCAAAACCGAACTCTCAACTGACGAAGAACACGGTCTGTGGGAGATTGAAACTGCCAGCCACTCAGGCCTGAACCTTTCGATAGATTGGAACTTTGCACAGTTTGTAGAGTTTCAAAAGGCCGTCGAGCTTTATATGAGTTTGGAAGACAGTCTGGCAGCGCCATTCATCATTGGTGAGAACGGAACGAAGGAAGAGATTCCGACCCGTGATGCCTTGCTTGAGAAAGTATTGACTGCGGCGAAGAAGGATCTTTCGATTCAAAGATACAAAGGTCTCGGTGAGATGAATCCTGAACAGTTGTGGGAAACCACGATGAATCCCGAGAAGCGGACGCTGCTCCAGGTACGTGTAGAGGATGCAGTCGAAACAGGTGAAATCTTCACCGTTCTAATGGGTGATGCAGTTGAGCCTAGACGGAAGTTCATCGAGGACAACGCGCTGGACGTTAGAAATCTCGACGTTTAAGTCAGTACAAATTTTCGCGAAACCGATTAACGCGAAAGCGAAAGATCTTCAGCGGGCTCCCAGGTGGGATGCCCGCTTTTCTTGTGGCAATTTCCACTTGCTGGGTTGCCGAAGTCACCCCTTCAATAGCGGGCAGTAACAGGCCCCGCAACCCACCTTCGCTTTCCACCATCACACCGTAAAGTTCCGCGTCGAGATCTGCGAACGTCGCAGGTTCAAGTCCAGACAGGACATCGACCGAGACACTAAGTTCGTCAAGCTCGTCGTGTGTCACCGGAGGGAAACGAGGATCACGTGTCGCAGATCCAATCGCATTGCTAACAAGTTCCTCGCTTAAGCTGGTTTCGACCGGCTCAATTGTTCCGATGCATCCGCGGAGTTCACCATCGAGAGTCTTGAGAGATACGAAGCAAGCTGCAGGTGTGTCGAGTAGTTCTGCTTCAAACTCAGAAACTCTAAGACGTTCGCCCCGTATCACGTATGCCTCGATCGCTTCGCGGGCGAGTCTGGGCAACACATCACCCAGATCAACCTCTTCATGACGCGACGTCGACGGACCGGTTTCGGGTCCGCTCACGTTCGAAAGTTGCGCCACCAGGTATCCAACACCGAATGGCGCTTCATAACAGAGCACCTCGCAATTCGTATTTGCATGTTGTAAAGCACCGAGCGCTACCAACATCGAACGATAACCACACTCGCCGGCTACCTTTCGTAGGTGCGGATCGATATCAATAATTCGATTCGGATCGTTATCCTGAATCGCGTTGACCACTTGTTCGTCGAAGCGATAAGCATTCGGGTTGTAACCGGCAGGTGCTTGCGGCTGCAACCGATGACTGAGATCGCCACTTGCAATCAATGCCAGGCGACGTCCGATCGAACCGGCCGCTTTCGCAATGCATTCGCCGAATTCCAAGTGCTCGGTATTTGTCAAATAGCTGTAGCCCATCGCAACAATGCGTCCGGACCAGCCGTTTCTGCGAAGGAAGTAAAGTGGGACCGAGGTTCCGTGATCAAGAGAGCATCTTGCCAACGTTGTTACTTCTAGATTGTTAAGTTCGGCTTGCTCGGTGATGGATTGAAGCAACTCTTCATCGAGGGTTGCTTCGACAGTCGTTTTTGGCGAGCTGAAATTTGCGAAGTCACCGTGAAGTAGTTGGTCTTTGTAAGCGACAAATGAGTCCGGTTCCAGCGGAGCGTGAGGCGAGATCAAGAGCACCGTTTCCGCGCCACTTGTAATGACGCGCTCAGTCAACTCTGCCATGGCTTCGATAGAATCACGGACTTTGCGAATCGCCTCACGACCAACCTCTGGAACCATGATTGGTGGATGTGGTGCGATGCCGCAAAAGACCAATGAGCTACCGTTGCGCATGGTGTAAAGACGACGCCGACGACTTCGTTCGAGGCCGAACTCATATGAGGTATTGTTAAGGG
>DATBMP010000050.1:0-8550 GCA_036554845.1 Pyrinomonadaceae bacterium | reverse complement strand
AGCGGTGTCGCGCTGCGCTTGCCACCGCACTCCATGGAGTCGCTCAACACTCTCCAAAGTTACGGCGCGCGCAATACGCCAAGTGGTTTTTGTACCAATGGCTGGATGCTTGCCAGCACACCAACTGTGACAACAAGGATTACAGTCCCGAGGATTCCCATAACGATCACGCCCGGTGTAAAGCTCCAGGGAATCTCAAAAAGAAATCTCGCCATGCTGTATGAAAGCGCGAGTGCTGCCACTGAGCCGATCAGTCCGGCAATCAAACCCAGTAGTCCATACTCTGCCACCACGATGGTCAGAACGATTCTTCGCGTGGCGCCCAATGTTTTCAACAGCGCAGATTCGTAGGTCCTCTGATACTTCGTCATCGCAATTGATCCAATTAGTATCAAGGTCCCGCTGAAGAACACGAAGCCACCAATAAAGGTCACCGCGAGCGAAACATTGCCCAGTATTCGCTTGACCAGCGTGATTACTTCAGCAACATCGATCACCGACACATTCGGATACTTCTCGACCACCGTGCGTTGCAATCGCGCCCGCGCTACAGCATCACCTGGCCCATCAAGACCAGCAACGTACATGGTCGGCGCGTTTTCGAGCGCATTCGGTCGAAAGAGAATCAAGAAACCAGTGCGTGATTTGCGCCAATCTATCTGCCGGACACTGGTAACTCGCGCAGTTATCTTTCGGCCGACAACATCCAGCGTGATCGTGCTGCCCACGTCCAAACCTTGCATTCCCCGCATGTCCTCAGCAATAGAGACCTCAGGGTCATCCGACGGAAACGGTTCCCACATCCTGCCTGCCACGATCGTTTCATTGGGCTCAAGATACGAACGGTAGGTGACGATATATTCGCGGCCCAAACGTCCGCGATCGCCTCTCATCTCTCCTGCGCCAAGATTAATGTCCCGACCGTTTATTGCGGCAATTCTCGCGCGAACCGTGGGAATGAGTTCGACGCGTTCGCCCGTCGTCTCTTGAATAAGCTGCTCGACACCAGGTTTCTGATCTTTCTGAATGTCGATCAGATACATGTTGGGCAAGTTTCCACGGTTGGCAGGATCGAGTTCCAGCAACAGATTGCGTTCGAGTGACTGCACAGCGATTACGAGAAACGCACCTAGTCCAACCGCCATGATAATCACGCGCGTTTGATTGCCAGGCCGGTGCAGACCGTTGATCGCGTGACGCACCGGGAACGACTGAAACTGACGGGTGCGTTTGACGACCCCGACCAGCGCCATCGATGCAAGCTGCAGGAGAGCTCCGGTCGCGGACAGACCCGCGAGAAAGAACGCACCCACTTTGAGCGAACCGGCCTGCCAGGAAAAGACCGCCACGAGTCCAGCGAGCACCAGAATCGCAGTGCCGATCCTGAGTAGATCAAACCTCCGTGTGCGGGCGTCTTCCTCATTCCGCAACAACATGTTCGGCCGGATGTGGCGAATGCGCAGCAGCGGAAGCGCTGCAAACAGAAGTGAGACGATCAACCCGAGTAGTAGTCCCTGCACGATTGTTCCGGTGCGCAGAGCTTGACTCATGTTTGCCGGCAAGCTCTCTGCAAAGTTTCGGCCCACGGCCAGTAAAGCAAGCTTAGCCAGGACAATTCCAAACACGCTTCCTGCCAGACCCAAAGCCAGAACCTGGACCACGTAAACAATCGTGATCTTTCGGCTGGTGGCGCCCACACATTTCATTACCGCGATCGCTTTTCTCTTCTGTTCAATAAAAACGCGTGTCACGTTTGCGATGCCAATCCCGCCGAGTACCAGAACTACCAGTCCAACCAGCGACAGGTAGTTTTCCGATCGCGAGTACTGTTCGCTGATGTTCTGTTCCGACTCTTTGTAGGTGCGGATGTTGACGAGGTTGTTCTGAATTGACGAACGAAGTTCACGAGTTAGCGCGTCGGGAGTTTGCGCGTTGGTCTTCAAAAGGATCCGATATCGGGCGCGGCTGCCAAATCCAGTTAGCCCCGTTTCGTCGACAGCGTTTCTGGCAATAAAGACGCGCGGTCCCAATCGAAATCCCGTACCACCGCCGGGATCAGTCGTGACTACACCACGAATGTGAAATGCCACTTCGCCGATCTTTACTTTGTCACCAAGGCGCAGGTTCAGACGTTCCAAGAGAGTCTGTCCAACGATTGCTCCATGGTTATTGAGCATCTCCGGCTCAAAGCGGTTGCCGTCCGCAAGTGTGAAATCTCCATACAGGGGAAACTCAGAACCAACGGCTTTCAGTTCAACCATCTGCACGCCTTCACGGTTCGGATCATCCGGGCGCGCCATGGTGGTGAACTCGACTGTTTCAGTTTTTCCGGTGACGAGCGGACCCTGCGCCACGCGTTGAATCGATGCAAGCGTCGGTTCATCCCAGGCGCGCGTCGAGTCGACCATCACATCAGCGCCGAGTAGCAACCTTGCCTGGCTAACCAATGCTTCGTTCGCGTTCTGGACAGTGGATCGCAAAGCGACGATTGAGCCGACGCCAACCCCAATGCAGATAAAGAAAAAGAGCAATCGTTTCCAGGACGAACGAATCTCACGCCGGGCCATACGAATCGCGAAGTTCATGACTGTAAGACCTCGGCCTGGATGTTGGATTCTTCACGCGAGCGATCTGCAACCACACGTCCATCGCTGAGCGCAATTGTGCGATCGGCATACTCAGCCAGACTGTGATCGTGCGTGACCAGGATAAGCGTCGCGGAGCGACGCTGGTGAATCTCGACCATCAAATCAAAGATGTGACGACCGTTGTAAGAGTCCAAATTTCCTGTCGGTTCGTCTGCTAAAAGTATCGAAGGGTCATTTGCGAAGGCGCGTGCGATAGCAACTCGCTGTTGTTCTCCTCCAGAGAGTTGTGATGGGTAATGACTTGCGCGAGCAGTCAGATCAACGTCGACGAGGAGTTGCCGCGCGCGCTCGTTAGCATCACGCACACCGGCAATCTCCAGGGGCACTAGAACGTTTTCGAAAGCGGTTAGCGAAGGAATCAGATGAAACGATTGGAAGACAAATCCGATCTTCTTGCCGCGAAGCCGTGCGAGCGCATCTTCGCCCATTGACACAATCGATTCACCATCGATCCTGATGTCGCCCGATGTTGGTGCATCCAAACCGGCAATCAATCCGAGTAGTGTTGATTTGCCGCTGCCTGACGGTCCGACGATGGAAATGAACTGTCCATCGGGGATGGTAAGATTCAACGAATGCAGAATCGTGAGCGTATCCGAGCCTGAGGGGACCTGTTTTGAAACGTTAACTAACTCAATCATGAAGCGAACACTTTTCCTTTTCGTGGCTGTACTGCTTGTTGGATGCGCAAAAGAAAGCGCCCCTGCTCCAGAGACAGCTCCGTCGCCGCCGGCAGGGGTGCAATCTGAAAAGAGTTTACCCAAGATCGTTGCATTCGGCGACAGCCTGACTGCGGGACTTGGGTTGCCCGCGCATGAAACGTATCCCGCGTTGTTGCAGGAGCGACTGAAGCAGGATGGTTATGAGTACGAGGTGGTCAACTCGGGAGTTTCAGGTGACACGAGTGCGGGTGGGGTGCGAAGGATTGATTGGGCGCTGGATGGTGACGTACGAGTTTTGATCCTGGAGTTGGGGGCGAACGATTTCTTGCGCGGGCAGCCTGTGCCGGAAACGAAGAAGAACCTTTCCGGAATCATCGATCGTGCCCAGGCGAAGAATGTGAAAGTGTTGCTAGCGGGAATGTTTGCGCCGACAAGTACGGGAAGGGAATACCAGGAGGAGATTTTTAATCTGTTCAAGGAACTTTCACGTGAGAAAAACGTGGTGTTGATTCCGTTCTTTCTTGAAGGCGTTGCGGGAGAGGAAACGTTGAACCAGGCAGACGGGATTCATCCGAATGCGGCGGGAGCAAAGATTATCGCTGAGACGGTGTACCGGTACCTGAAACCGATGCTCGATTCGTAATTCCGCCCTTCGTGTTGTTCCCGCGGTGCCTTGGACGAATCAGGACGCATGACTAGGCTTTCTGTTCGCTGGTGGCTGGAGTTGGAGTTGCTTCATCGTGGCGGGCGTACCGGTCCAATCCGAAACCTAGAAACAACGTAGCGAGGATGAAGGCCGACGAAAAGAAGTAAGGCGATGAGACACCCAGTGTGTCGAACGACCAACCAAAAAAGAGCGGCGCGATGATGCGCGCCACGCCGCCATAAGTCTGTTGCATCCCCATGTAAAGTCCTCGCTCCCTCGGATTGATGACGCGTGACAGTAGTGACGTTACACAGGGAAACGTGAATGCAGTGCCCAAAGGTATCAAGGCAACGGTAGCCGCCAGCATCCAAAGGTTCTTCGCCAACGGCATCCCGAAGACTCCGATAGCCAGAAGTACCAATCCAACCCGCGACAGTTTTGCCTCACCAAGCCAATCAACCATTCGGCCCAACAACAAGACTCGAGTGAAGACAGAGATGGCGCCGACGTACATGAAGAAGTAGCCGATCGTCTGTTCTGTTACTTGAAAGCGAGCGTTAAGAAAGAGCGCAAGCACCGAAAAGCTTCCTTGAAAAGCACCGATCGAGATTGCATAAATCCAGATTAATCGTGACGCAGGCTCACTCGAATGTGAGATGACGCGCCACATCGCCTGGCGCGAAGTGCGACGCTCTTCACCTGTCGCAACTTCCTCGGTCGGGTCACGTGCTTCAGTTAGATAGCGCGCGGCAAAGGCCATGTTCACGACACACAGCGCGGCCGCGATGATGCCCGGCATTGCTCGTCCCAGTTCGAGAGTCTGGGGACCGGGCAACAGGTCTTGTTGGCCCAGGGTGATCGCGAATGATCCCAGCACTGGTCCAAGCGCGACACCGAGATTGGTAGTCGCCGATAACCAGCCAAGCGCCCGCGCGCGGTCTTTTGGCGAAGTCGAGTCGGCAACGTAAGCCTGAATTACACCAACGGTTCCGCCACCCGCGCCCTGCACGATACGAGAAAGGAATAGAAGGAGAAGGGAGTTAGCGAAGCCGAAGATCAGATAGGCGATTGCCGACGCGCCCAGAGCGAAGAGCAACACCGGCCGTCGGCCCACTCGATCGGAGAAACGGCCCCACATCGGCGCGCTGACAATTTGGGCAACGGTGAACGCGGCGATGATGAATCCGGTAATGATCCCGATACCGAAATGAATTCCGGCGAATTCGATCCCCTCGGCTCCCAGCGTTTTCACGTAGAAGGGAAGCAGCGGAATGATCATCAACAAGCCGAGCATGTCGATGAATGCAGTTGTCATGAGGATGAACAACTTGGGAGGAATCTTGCGGACCTCTCTCCAGAGGATATAGAGCAGCCCGAGCGCGATTGCGACGAGCATCACGCGCACCAATGGGGATTGGAATGACTGAGTTATGTTCTGCTGGAGTAGCATCAAAGAGGAAGGATGATACACCGAAGGGGATTGCCGATTGCCAATTGCCGATTGTCGATTACGTGTTAGGAGCGAGGCCGTGTAGTCAGGGTGAACTAGTTAAATAACAGGTTGGGAAGGGGGCAAGGGGACCAAAGCGGAAGGGTCTCAAACAGATTTCCGGCGCGCTCAGGCCAGTCTCCAGAATCCGGTTTTCGCTAAATGGATCTGGGCGGCGCTCAGTTCTTCTTTGGCCCAATGCCTCTTGGCCCGCTTTGCCCCCTGCCTGACTAGTACTTAATTAAAAGAGCCCTTCTTCGTGAAGAAATCCTTTTTGGCCCGATTACTACCTTCGGTTGACGGCGCCTCACAATCGACAATCGACAATCGTCAATCATCATCTCCCAGGTCCAACTTCTTATTCTCGCCAAAGTCTGGCTGTTTTCCGGTAATCAACGAGGAAACAAAACTCAGGGCAAAGCCAATCGTGCTTGATGGGCTGTCCCAATACTCTGCCTTCTCGAGTTTGATCTGCATTAGAGCGATTTCGGGATCGTCTTTACCCTCGGGAAACCACATTCTGAATTCTGGCCGCCATAGCTCTTCTATCTTTTTTCGATCGCGCACAAGATTCGCTACTCCTGTGACCGACACATATCGTTGATTTTCGGGATCCGCAAAGCTAACATTCACTTTCGGCGTGTTCTCGATCTCACTAACTTTGTGTGAAGACACCGACGTAAAGAACCACAGGTTGCCGGTCTGATCGATGTCACCGTTTGAAGACATCGGACGACTGTGTGGGTCGCCGTTCTCGTCTAGTGTCGTCAACATGCAGAAATCGATGTCCTTTACCATCTCACGTAGTTTGTTCAGGTCGTTTTGTTGTGTTTGTGCTGAGCTCATAAAAATTTCCCTGTGATCGCTAATCGTCAAACTGAATTCAAAGGGGCTTATCGCGAATGATTTGAGAGGAACTCTTTGCCGAAAGTTTGTCGCTTATCGCGAGGAAGGATTGTGAAACAAGAGTTGTTCGGATCGGCTTTGAGTAAAGCCTAAAGGATGTTAACTGTGTTGACGATTTCTGAGCCGAACGGTAATCCGCTTACGCCAATGCAAACATTAACCAGGTGATCCTATGTCAAAAAGACTATTTACAATCGTCCTGACCCTTGTCTTGATTCTTCCAAACGCCCTTCCGGTTTGGGCTCAGCAGACTGCCAGCGCCGTCGTCGCCGGCAAGCTACTTGAGGTTAAGGTCCCGGCCCCCGCCTTGAAGGGAAATATGTTAGGCGAGCCGGCGGAATTGAATGCGGCGATCTATCTCCCACCCAGTTATGAGACTGACGCGTCAAAACGTTACCCGACTGTCTATTTGCTGCATGGCTTTACGGGAAACTACAAGGCATGGATCAACGGTGGCTATCAGAAAATGAATCTTCAGACCACGATGGATTCGCTGATCAAAGACGGCAAGATCCGCGAGATGATTGTGGTTGCTCCCAATGCATGGAGTCATTATGGCGGCGCGTTCTATACGAACTCGGTGGTGACTGGAAACTGGGAGGACTACATCTATCGAGACTTGGTCCAATATGTCGATGCAAACTATCGCACGATCAATTCGGGGGAAAGTCGAGGGATCGCCGGTCATTCAATGGGCGGGTATGGAGCTTTAGTGCTCGGCATGAGACATCCCGAAGTCTTCAGTGCGGTCTATGCTATGAGTCCTTGTTGTACGGCAATAGAGGGCGATATGTCGGAGGCGAATCCCGTCTGGCTGAAGGTTCTGCGGTTGAAAACGAAAGATGAGCTCAAACTGAGACCGCAATCCTTTGACGACTTTTTTGTTATCGCTTTTGTAGCGCTTTCGACGTCACTTTCACCTAATCCCAATGCAGCGCCAATCCAAGCTCACTTTCCCTTCAAGGAGACATCACCGAATGGCGCGGCGGCGAGCCTGGAGAAGCACGAACCAACCTACACACGCTGGCGATCGCAGATGCCGGCCTACATGGTTGAGGAGAAGGAGCCAAACCTCAGAAAACTGCGAGGCCTGTTTATTGATTACGGCGAGAAAGAGGAATTTTCGCACATCGTTATCGGCGCTAATCAGTTTTCGAAAGCGCTTAGTGACCGGCGCATTCCACACACGCTCGAAGTTTATGGAAAAGGTGATCACGGCAGCCGGATACGCGAACGAATTGAGACCCGCGTGTTCCAGTTTTTCTCAGAGAGGTTGCTTTTTCCGCAGTAGAAAGAGCGCTCGGTTTCCCGCACTTGCACTAGCGACTGCATAGCCTTTGGAGTGCAGTGCGCGCTGCGCTTGTACCCGCTTTCGCCTTGCACAAAAAGTCCTTTTGGAGTTTCGGCTCGGCCGCACCCTTGCGGTAAGCCTGCGGCTTACCGTTATTCCAACGTAAATATCAGGCTATGCCTAAACTGTTCCATCTTTGAGGCATAGCCTCGATCAAAATATATGAATGTTCGGTAAGCCGCAGGCTTACCGCAAGGGTGCGGCCGAGCCGGAACGCCAAAACGGACTTTTTGTGCAAAGCGGTGCCGAGCAGCTTAACTCTGAATAGTAGTCGCTTTTCTTTGTGAGTAGCTGCTACTCCACGGTCCAAAGATGAAGGTTGAGTGTTTGAATTGAATCTTTCACCCGCAGTTACTTCCCACCTAAATACTTCTCAAACCAATCCAGATTCGCCTTCATCGCTGCCAGCTGCATCTTCGGCTCATTTGGCCCATGAGGTTGTCGTGGCAAAACTAACATTCGGGTCGGCACCCCTTGCGCCTTCAACGCATTGTAAAACTCATAGCCTTGCGAGATCGGCACACGAATATCCGATTCACCGTGTTGGATCATCGTCGGCGTCGTGACTCCCTTCACATTGAACATGGGCGAATGTTTTTGATAGCGGTCCATCACCTCCCATGATTGGCCCCCAAAGTAATCCGGCACAAACGACGGGATGTCGGCAGTGCCGTTAAAACTCATCAAGTTAGTCACGGGCGCTCCTGCCGAAGCCGCTTTGAATCTTCCGGTTTGAGTAACCACCCATGACGTCATGAATCCGCCGTAGCTCCATCCCATCACTCCCAAACGATTCGGATCGGCAACTCCCATTTCGATCACTTTATCAACTCCGGTCATCAAGTCCT
>DATBMP010000408.1:0-7985 GCA_036554845.1 Pyrinomonadaceae bacterium | reverse complement strand
GAAGTGATCGCGCATGCTTACGAAGAATGGGGACCGGAAAGCGTCGAGCGTCTCCAGGGCATGTTCGCCTTCGCAGTATTCGATTGTCGTTACAGTTATCGGGAAGGGGAGGGGACAGTTTTTCTTGCACGCGATCGGATGGGGATCAAGCCGCTGTACTATTGCCGATTGCCGATTGACGGTGACGAATTTCGGATTTCGGATTTCGGATTGCGGAATGCGGAGTATGCAATAAGCCCGCAACTCACGGACCAAACGTCGCCGCTCACAATCCCCAATCCGAAATCCGCAATCCCCAATCCGCAATCCGTTTTCCTCTTTGCTTCTGAACTACGCACGCTTCTCTCGAGTGGCGCTGTGCCTCGAAAACTGTCCCGGTCAGCTCTGGAAAGCTACCTGCTGTTTGGTTCAGTAAGTGAACCAGAGACCCTGGTTGATGGTGTCTACTCGTTGCCGCCCGGACATTGCCTTACCGTGCGCGTGGGCCAAACGCTGTCTGTGTCCGAACCCGAGTGCTATTGGAACCTGGGCGTTTCTGCGGCGCGCAATGGACATGACAAGCAGGCGCTGAACCATGCTGCTGAAAACGTGCGCGAGAAGCTCGAGGCCAGCGTACGAAGACATCTGATCGCGGACGTGCCCGTTGGTGTGTTTCTGAGTGGAGGAATCGATTCAACAGCGCTTGCTGCTCTTGCAAGTCGCGAGATCCCTGGCGTTCACACATTCACTGTGGGCTTTCGCGAAGATGAGTTCAACGAAGCAAGAATTGCCGAACGAACCGCACACGCTCTCGGTACCGATCATAGTGAGCTCACACTTAACGCTGACGATCTTCTTAAGCGTCTCGAAGAGGCGATGGGCGCACTCGATCAACCAAGTATCGATGGCGTCAACACCTACTTTGTTTCCTGGGCCGCGACACAGGCCGGTCTGAAGGTCGCTCTGTCCGGTCTTGGTGGCGATGAAGTCTTTGGCGGATACAGCACGTTTCAACGCACGCCTCATTTTCAACGCATTAGATCAATCGGCGGCATCGTGCCTGATGGTTTGCGAACAGCAATGTCGGCAGCAGTTGCCAGTGCAACGGAGGGAATTGGACCAGGTGATGCGGCGAGAAAAATTGCCGCGCTGTGGAACGAACCACACTCGTTACCCGACGCCTACTTCTTTTCGCGCGCACTCTTTCCGCCGCCACAAGTCACCGAACTAATGAACGGGAACGAGAATAGTGACGGCAAGCCGCGATGGTGGACCTGGTTGGCTCGCAGTGCTGAGTATGCACGAAAGCTCGACCCGTTTACGGCCGTGTCATGCATGGAGTCGCAGTCGTATCTAGTGAATACGTTGCTGAGAGATACCGATTCAATGAGCATGGCACACTCACTCGAAGTGCGTGTGCCGTTTCTCGATCATGAGCTGGTGGAGTTTGTCATGCAGCTTCCGGAATCTACGAAGTTGCGCAAGGGCCTGCCAAAGTCGTTACTCACTTCAGCGTTGGCGGATGTCTTGCCGGATGAAGTCGTGAACCAGACCAAACGCGGATTCACTTTGCCATGGGCCACCTGGTTGAAAGGTCCGCTGAAAAAGAACCTGGAACAAGGGTTGTCAGAATTGGCGGAGCCGCTTCAGCAAGTTCTCGATGTCAATGAAGTGCGTAACGTCTGGAAGAACTACCTTCAAGGTCAGACGAGTTGGTCTCGGCCGTGGAGTTTGTTTGTGTTGAATCAATGGGTGAGAAAGTATTTGTAAAGCGGGAAGCGGATTGTGGATTGCGGATTGCGGAAAGCGGATTTCGGATTTGGAAATTGGAATTTGGAATTTGGAATAATTTGGAATTTGGAATTTAAGGACCTCAGTGGCGCGCGATCCTGCTGACGGATTCAAACAAATTTCTACTCTAACGAAATCCGCAATCCGCCATACGAATTCAATCAAATTTCTACTCTAACGAAATCCGCAATCCGAAATCCGCAATCCTATGTACATCCTTGGAATAAACGCATATCACGGTGACGCTGCCGCGGCGCTCGTGAAAGACGGTGAGTTGATTGCCGCCGTTGAAGAGGAACGCTTTAACCGTGTGAAGCACTGCGCCGGGTTTCCCACCCAGGCGGTTCGATACTGTCTCGACGCAGCTGGTATTTCGATCGAGGAAGTAGATCACATCGGGGTCTCTCGCGACCCCTCGGCGCACCTACACAAGAAAGTACTGTTCGCGGCAACCCGAGCGGCCAAACAAGCCGTGGCAGTTCCCGGCGGTGTCGATTACCGTAGCGCCGAATTGAGCGCTGAGCGTCAGGTTGAAGCAGATGGTCAAACGAGCGGTAAGAATGGTGGCGGGCTTTTTCGTCAAGTCAAAGACCGTCTGGGAAACGCTGCGAAGCTTCGCGATGTGAAAGACGAGCTGGCTCGCGTGCTTGGAGTCGAGAAGCAACGCTTGCGTGCGCAATTTCATAACATCGAACATCACCGCGCACACCTCGCCAGTTCGTTCTACGTTTCGCCTTTTGCTAAAGCCGCGCTTCTGTCGATTGATGGCTTTGGCGATTTCATCTCCACGATGTGGGGACGTGGGGAAGGAAACGCGATCCAGGTCATGGGGCAGGTTGAGTTTCCCCATTCCACCGGAATCGTCTACACAGCCACCACGCAGTTTCTGGGCTTTCCGCATTATGGTGATGAAGGCAAGGTGATGGGCCTCGCACCTTACGGCAAGCCGTCTTTCATCAATGAGTTTCGCGACATCATCCGGACCGTTGACGGCGGAGGGTTTCGTTTAAATCTCGACTACTTTCGACATCATTCGGAAGGCGTCGACATGACATGGGACCAGGGCTCGCCGGTGATTGGTCGAATCTTCTCTGATGCGTTTGCCAGCACCTTTGGACCAGCTCGCAGGCCAAACGATCAGATCACAGATCGTGAACGCGACATCGCCGCGAGTTTGCAGTTGCGATTGGAGGAGGTTGCTTTTCACATCCTTAATCACCTGCACGAGGAGACTGGATTGACTGATCTAGGATTGTCAGGCGGCGTCGCCTACAACTCGGTGATGAATGGAAAAATCCTGCTGCACACGCCATTCCGCAGCATCTTTGTTCAACCCGCCGCCGGCGACAGTGGAACTGCACTGGGAGTTTGTTATGAGATCTACAATGGTGTACTGAAGAAACCGCGCGGACCCGTAATGGCCGGTGCGTACACGGGTCCCGAATTCAGCGATGATGCGATCAAAGAGGCACTAATCGAGAGGGGTCTCGAATTTGAAACTTATAGCGACCGCGATCTGACAAAGCGAGCTGCCCGCGATATTGCTGACGGCCTGGTCGTCGGTTGGTTTCAAGGACGAATGGAGTTTGGACCAAGAGCCTTGGGCAACCGCTCGATTGTTGTGGACCCGCGACGAGCCGAGATGAAGGAGATCCTCAACCAGCGCATCAAAAAGCGCGAGCCGTTTCGTCCTTTTGCCCCGTCGATCCTGGTTGAATTTACGGACGAGTATTTTGAACAGAGTCATCCGGCACCAACCATGTTGATGGTCTATCAAATTCGGCCGCAGCATCGTCACTGGATTCCGGCTGTCACGCACGTTGATGGTTCAGGTCGACTACAGACGGTGACCCGAGAACTGAACAGTCGTTACTACCAACTGATCTCGGATTTTCATGCGCTTACTGGAGTGCCGGTGGTGCTAAACACATCGTTCAATGAAAATGAGCCGGTCGTTTGTACGCCGCGGCAGGCTATCGATTGTTTCTTGAAGACCAGGATGGATGTTTTGTATCTGGGGAATGTAGCGGTTCGAAGGGATTAAGTGGGCGAGGGAAGAACCATCCAAAGCGGTGTAGCGTAAGTCAAGCCACCGAACTCGAAATGAGAACGTTGATGAGAATACTGGTTACGGGTGGGGCTGGCTTTATTGGTTCACACCTTTGTGAGCGTCTTTTGACTGAAGGGCACGACGTTCTCTGTCTTGATAACTTCTTCACCGGCCGCCGTGAAAACATCATCCCACTTCTCGACAATCAACGCTTTGAACTGATTCGTCACGATGTGATTGAGCCGATACTTCTCGAAGTGGACCAGATTTACAACCTCGCCTGTCCGGCTTCTCCCATTCACTATCAATACAATCCAGTCAAGACCGTGAAGACCAGCGTGATGGGCATGATCAATATGCTCGGGCTGGCGAAACGCGTGCGGGCGCGCATACTCCAGGCGTCGACTTCTGAAGTTTACGGCGATCCACTGGTCCATCCGCAGCCTGAGGAATACTGGGGCAACGTCAATCCGATTGGTCTGCGATCGTGCTACGACGAAGGGAAGCGCATCGCCGAGACTTTGATGATGGATTATCACCGGCAAAACAATGTGGATACGCGAATCGCTCGGATATTCAATACGTATGGACCACGTATGCTCGAAAACGATGGTCGCGTGGTGTCGAACTTTGTGGTCCAGGCGTTACGCGGCGAACCGTTGACGCTCTACGGTGCGGGTGATCAGACAAGGTCGTTCTGTTACGTGGATGATCTGGTTGATGGACTGATTCGATTGATGAACAGGGAGGATCTGCACGAGCCGGTGAACCTGGGAAATCCGGGCGAGTTCACGATCAAACAATTAGCCGAGGAAGTGGTGAGGATCGTCGGTTCAAATCTCGAGGTGAATTATCTGCCACTGCCTCAGGACGATCCGCGACAACGTAAACCAGACATCACTCGTGCGCGGGAGTTATTGGGATGGAATCCTACGGTTCCATTGAGCGAAGGACTCGAGCGGACGGTGGCGTACTTTCGAGCCGTGGTTAGGTAGGGGGCGGAAAATTGGAATTTGGAAATTGGAATTTGGAATTTGGAATTTGGAAATTGGAATTTCGGATTGCGGATTTCGGATTGCGGATTTTTAACTTGGGATTTCGAATTTCTCGAATTTGGAATTGCCGCCAATTGTAGATCCAAATTCCAAATCCGCAATCCGCAATCCGCAATCCGAAATTCCAAATTCCAAATTCCAAATTCCCCTTCCCCTTGCGCGTCCTTCTTCTCAATCAATGTTTCTATCCTGACGTCATGGCGACGGCTCAGCAGTTGACTAGCCTGGCTGTCGCTCTGCGTGAGCGTGGTCATGATGTGACAGTCGTGACCAGCGATCGTGGGTACGACAATCAAGCTCAACGCTTTCCCAGGAGAGAAACGTGGCAGGGCATCAGGATCATTCGCCTCCCATCGCTCGGTCTCGGAAAAAGTAGCAAGTGGCGTCGTGCACTAAACTTCGTGAGCTTTCTTGTTGCCTGCACTTTCCACCTCCTGTTACTGCGAAAGTTTGATCGTGTCATAGCGTTAACATCGCCACCGTTGATCTCTTTTCTCGGCGCCCTCTTCACTCGACTGAAAGGCGGGAAGTTTTTCTTCTGGGTGATGGACCTAAACCCGGATGAAGCAATCGCCGCTGGCTGGCTTCGACCAGACTCTTTCACTACAAAGCTTTTGGGTTCTCTTCTCAACTTCAGCCTCCGACACTCTGAACGAGTCATCGTGTTGGACCGCTTCATGAAACAGAGAATCGAAGCGAAGGGAATCTCTCCGGATCGTATCGAGATCATTTCGCCCTGGTCGCTGGATGACTCAATCCAGCAAGACGAACAGGGAAGAGAAGCATTCCGCGTGCGACATGGCTTCGTCGAGAAGTTTGTTGTCATGTACTCGGGCAATCACAGTCCCTGTCATCCGCTCGACACGTTGATGCACGCTGCGGAGAGTCTCAGTCGACGCAACGACATTGTCTTCTGTTTTGTAGGCGGAGGGAGTGAACAGGCCAAGGTCAGAAACTTTGCGGCTGACGGTCAACTTGAAAACATAATTTGTCTTCCATATCAGCCGATGAACGAGTTGTCGGGTTCGCTTTCCGCGGCGGACTTGCATGTTGCAGTGATTGGTGATCCGTTCGTTGGCATCGTTCATCCCTGCAAGGTCTACAACATCATCGGAATCGGCACCCCACTTCTTTACATCGGACCTGAAGTGAGTTCTATCGCAGATCTGGCAAGACAAGCTGCAGACAGGAACGCCCACTATTCGATCTATCAGGCGCGTCATGGAGATGTCTCGGCTGTAGCAAATGCGATCGAACGAGCTCAAGAAGAGCAGAGTGGGAATCCGGTCGACCTCGCGTTCGCACACGAGTTCTCGGCGGCCAGGCTTTTGACGCAGATGCTCGATCTGCTTGAAGAGCGGATCTTGAAAGAAGATCTGGATGAGATCGAGGGCCGAGTTAACAGAACTGTCAGAATCGGATCAGCTTTGCATTCAGAACCCACAGCTTTATCGCGCAGTGAACCCCGTTAGTTAACGTTCTCCCCCAATCCCCAACGCCAGGTTAACTATTCGATGAACACTTACTTCGCGCTTTTTTTAATCGCCACCCTGACTTCGTTGTTAGTGACGCCGCTGGTTCGCCGGTTGTGTCAGCGATTCAACCTGCTGGACATTCCTTCGGACCAGCGCAGGCTACACCGAAACGCAACGCCGCGATTGGGCGGTGTTTCGGTCTACATCGCTGTGGTTGTCGCACTCTCTGCGCTGCCGTTCGTTGACAATCTCCTGACGCAATCCTTGCGGAATCAGGCATCGCAAATATTGCTCACGCTCGTGCCTGCAAGTTTGGTCCTGTGCCTGGGAATTTATGACGACCTGCGCGGCACGAATCCGACTGTAAAGTTCATCGCGCTTGGATTGATTGCGGCGCTCTTCTTTTTTATGGGTGGACGAATCGAGGGAATCGCAATCCCATTCATTGGCTCGGTCAACCTGCCTGGGGTCGTTAGCTTTATCGTAACGATTATCTGGTTGGTCGGAATCGCGAATGCCTTCAACCTGATCGATGGTGTGGATGGACTGGCTTCTGGTGCTGCGCTCTTTGCCTCACTTGTTATCCTGATCATCTCGCTTGCCGGTGACAAGCCGATGATGATCGTGACGGCCCTGGTTATCTGCGGCGCGCTGGTCGGGTTTCTACGTTACAACTTTAATCCCGCGTCCATCTTTCTCGGTGATTCAGGTTCGCTGTTCGTCGGTTTCACGTTGGCAGCTCTATCAGTAGTCGGTACACAAAAGGCCACGACGGCAGTTGCTGTGATCACGCCGATTCTCGCTTTCGGACTTCCGGTTGTGGATACGGGCGTTACGATGACCCGAAGACTGATTAGTGGTCATCCGGTGTTTCAAGGAGACAAGGAACACATCCATCACATGTTGTTGGCCCGCGGGTGGTCACAAAAGCACGTGGTGTTGGTGCTGTACGCGGTCTGCGCCATGTTTGGTCTACTCGCCGCGATCTTCACGCAGACGTCATCGCCGGTCACCGGCCTGGCCCTGTTCGTAATAGCTGTTGTGGTTATCGTGGCCGTGGGCCATCTGCGATATCACGAAGTAGATGAAATCAAGGCTGGCGTGAAACGCACTGTGTCCGATCGCCGGGCTCGAGTCGCCAACAACATCAGGATCCGCCGGGCGAGTTTGGCACTTTCGAAAGCTTCCGATCTTCATGATGTGCTTCAGGCGGTGGGCAGGATGCTCGAAATTGAGGAGTTTGCCTATGCCAACATGCAGGTAAGTCAGGGTCGGGTCGATGTAAACGAACGGGCTTTCGCTGCGAGTCAACATCGTCATCCATCTCGTTCACTCGAGATGAAAAACGGTCGCATCTTCTGGTCGTGGCACCAGAAGGGAATCATGGCTGAGGATGTGATCGGATCGCGCGAGTTTTGGTGCATCCGTATGCCGCTCGCGACATCCTCGATCGATCTCGGATGGATGAATCTGTACCGGGCTTTTGACAGTCCCGACCTTCTCGTCGACATGAACTACCTAAGCGGACTGTTTCAGGAAGAGTTGGTGCAGTCGTTTGAAAGAGTTCTTAACTCTGTAGCCAACGTAGAGGAATCGGGGTTGGACCAGCTTCCGGATCCGGAGAAGCTACCGGGT
>DATBMP010000397.1:0-3662 GCA_036554845.1 Pyrinomonadaceae bacterium | reverse complement strand
GTCAGTGGTCAGTGGTCAGTGGTCAGTTGCTCGTGTTAGTGCGTTTAATGTTGATCTGTGGATCCCTTATGGCCAGATTTGAACCCTCCACCAAGCAGGCTTTGCACAAAAGTCCTTTTGGGTTCCGGCTCGGCCGCACCTTTGCGGTAAGTCTGCGGCTTACCGAACGTTCGTATCTTTTGATCGAGGCTATGCCTCAACATGGAACAGTTTAGGCATAGCCTGATATTCAAGTAGGACTAACGGTAAGCCGCAGGCTTACCGCAAGGACGCGGCAGAGCCGTTACCCAAAAGACTTTTTGTGAAAAGCCCACCAAGCAACACGAACTCCACTATCACGAACCATTGACAACTGACACTGACAACTGACAACGGACCACTAATAACTGACCACGACTACCGTTTAACCGCCTTGGCCGAAACTGACGTTCTCATTATCGGGTGTGGAATCGCCGGAGCGACGGCTGCCCTGCGTCTGTCCCAGAATCCTCAACAACAAATCACCATCATCACCCGCGCAGCTGACCCGCACGAGTCAAACACTCGCTATGCGCAAGGAGGCATCATCGGTCGCGGGCCAGACGACAACACTGAACTGTTGCTGGAAGACATACTGGCCGCCGGCGCCGGAGTGAGTTCACCCAGCGCAGCGCGCATTCTCTCTGATGAAGGACCACGCGTTCTCCACGAGGTTTTAGAAACAACCGCCCAGGTAGGTTTTGATCGCAAGGAAAACGGTGAACCACTTTGGGGCCAGGAAGCTGCCCATTCCCGCCGCCGAATCCTTCACGTAGGCGACGGAACAGGTCAGGCAATCATCAACGGCCTAATCGCTTCACTAAAGCGTTTTCCCAACATCAAGATCAAATCAAACGCAACCGCTGTTGATCTCATTACCTTCCCGCACCACTCTCGTGATCCGCTCGACAACTACCGGCCGATCTCGTGTCACGGTGCGTACGTATTCGATCGCGACGAACACAGGGTCCATCGCTATCTCGCAAGGACCATCGTATTAGCAACAGGTGGACTTGGTCGCATCTATCGAAACACTACAAACCCACCGGGCGCGCGGGGTGATGGCCTGGCCATGGCAAATCGTGCAGGGGCACGGATCGTTAATGCAGAGTACGTACAGTTTCATCCAACCGCATTGGCGGCTCCCGGCGCTGAAGGGTTACTGATCAGTGAAGCCGTGCGAGGTGAAGGAGGAATACTTCTCACTCCCATCGGACGCCGGTTCATGGCAGATTACGCTCCCGAATGGAAAGAACTTGCACCGCGTGACATCGTGGCGCGCGCCATACACCACGAGATGGAGAAACACAATTATTCTTACGTGCTGCTCGACATCGCGTCGCAACTTCCCGCCGAAACAATCCGTAATCGCTTTCCAAATATCTACAGCCAGTGTTTACAAGCAGGCGTGGATATCACTCAAGAACCTATTCCAGTAGTTCCGGCGGCACATTACTTCTGTGGCGGTGTCCTGGTGGATGAATGGGGTCAGTCAAGTATCGAGAACTTGTACGCGATTGGAGAGATTAGTTGTACCGGAGTTCATGGGGCGAATCGCCTGGCTTCGACGTCGTTGTTGGAAGGTTTGGTTTGGGGAGCACGCGCTGCTCAGCATATTAACGAGCAACAGAATCGATCCCGTCCGCGATTCGACATGGTTCCTCCCTGGGACGAGAGTGGGCTGGTAGCTGAACCCGATCCGGCTTTGATTCAGGGTGACCTACAAACTATTCAGAACATCATGTGGCACTACGTCGGGTTAGTGCGCAGTGGCGATCGACTGTCGCGCGCCATTCGGGAATTGCGTCATCTTTGGAATGAGATCGAAACCTTTTATCGCACAACGAAACTCTCAGACGGTTTGATCGGACTTCGAAACGCGGTGGAAGTGGCCTTACTTATCGCGCAGGCGGCCCAACACAATCGGCAGAGTCGTGGTTGTCATTACCGGCAAGACTCTGTTTCGTTTGAAGGTGATCGGTTGATTTGAGAAAAATATTAGCCGCGGATGCGCGCAGATAACGCCGGATAAGAGAAAGAGCGCTCTGAATGGTCCGCAACGCTGAGCAGTTAAAAATTCTTTCTTTCTATCCGCGTCGTTCGCGTTCATTCGCGGCTAAATTCTTCGTTCCTCTGCGACCAACGCTCTTTAATTTATTCCCAACAATTCGATTTCAAAGATGAGGGTCGAGTTGGGCGGTATGCTGGGTGGCCTTCCTGCTGCGCCATAGCCGAGTGCGGGTGGAACGATCAGTTTTCGCTTTCCCCCAACCTTCATAGAACTTATTCCTTCATCCCATCCCCTGATCATTGATGTCACACCATACTGAAACTCCATCGGAGTCCCTCGATCGCGAGAACTGTCAAACTTAGTGCCGTTCTGGAGAGTGCCCGTGTAGTGGACCGAAAGTGTTTGTCCGCGTTGTGGTGTTGGACCTGTTCCTTCCTGAATGTCGACGTACTTCAAACCGGATGCGGTCGTGACCTCGCTGCTCCGGCGGCGCGTAACGACGTAAACGATCGCTGACACAGCCAAAGCTACAACGATGACTATTGCGATCAATCGCACCGAGCGATTCTTAGTGCTCCGCGGTGTTGATGCAGCGGGCGCATAAGTTCCCTTCGGTTTCTTCCGGGCTTTGACAGACTTTCGATGGCGACTTTGAGGCAAGGCGTCAAGTTCTCCTTAGTTGAACTGAGAAAATTGCGGGTTCCGACCTTATACCGTTTTTTGAAGGCGGGTTACAACCACGACTATGAGCGCCAGTGTTCGAAAACTCTGCAACACTTAAGGCATGTTGAAGATCGCGCGCGGTGCTCCGTACTCTTTGTCCCAATCTACGTAGGGGACATCGGTGGCGCCAATCACGTACTGCACCACTTTCCACTTCCCTTTCACATTTCGCAAGAGTGCAAAAACCCCACCGTCAAATGCGCCTTCATCGATCGCTTCCTGATAAACGGTGCCGGTGTAGTCGATCTCACGGCCATCGGGTGTTTGCGGCATACCTCCGAAGAAGGCCCAACCTTTTTGCACTCTCAGCTGATCGACTTTGAAGATCACCGACTGCTTCAGTTGTTTCTCGACCGGAACGCGTAACGCATCAATTATTGCTTTTCTTTCAGCAGAACCGCGCTCGGGTGTGTAGGGTTTAGCAGTGGCGGGCGGGCCCATTATTTTTCCGCCAGACTGGGCAGCAGCTATCGCAAAACAAAGCAGAACGAGCGACATGGCGGCCAGTGACTTCATACGTTAACTCCTCACGGGGGTTCGAGTTCGTAATTCGTGAAGGAGACTAACACGTCAAAAGTCGATCCAGAAATTTCGTGCGTTGAAGGGGTGATTATGCTCGTAGCTCCCGTGACCTCGGTATTTCGCACTCGTTGATAAAAGGACGGGCTCTTCTTTTGTTGATGCCACGGAATTCTTTCTGATGCCACGGGCTTGTACTTCACGCTCACTACTACAAACGCTACTTTACTTTTCTTGATGCCACGGGCAATTCGGCTTCGCCGCCGGATGTGAGGCTGGGCTTTGCCCTGCCGTAAGTGTCAGATCAATTAAATAGGGGCTATGCCCTCGCGGGCTCAGCCCTCAAGGATCAAATTGGGCCAAGCCCGAACCGGGGGCGGAGCCCTGAATT
>DATBMP010000559.1:0-5438 GCA_036554845.1 Pyrinomonadaceae bacterium | reverse complement strand
CACCGCAGGTCGTGAGCCGATATTCCGAACGCAGATTGAGAAAAGACCGTTTGAGAACAAAAATTCGACGATTACTTCAGGCCGGGCGCGGTTGTCCTCGCGAACCGACTTGTCAATTGGGTCTTTGCTATCGCGTCGTTTCGTTTGAACCATAGGAGATGATGCCGATGATGAGTGAAAGGTAAGTGTGAGCTCCGTGAACGCAATCTTCAGGTCGGCGGAAGCATATAACCGCAGCCGAGACTTTGGGAAGGGCGTCTTTGGTCGCCCTACCGTCGTTCGGTTATCCTTCCTGCGGTAAATGTCACACACAAATGCTGAACTGAAAGAGCGAGTGCGGGCCTTTTGGCAAGCGAATCCGTGTGGGACGAAGTTCGCCGATGCTGAGCCAGGTACGAAGCGGTTTTACGAACTGGTTGAGGAGCACAGGTATGCCAAGGAGTGGCACATTCCGCTTGCCGCAAACTTCGAAGGCGCGCGAGGTTTGAAGATCCTTGAGATTGGATGTGGGCTTGGTACTGATGGAGCTCGGTTCGCTCAAGCGGGCGCACATTACACGGGTGTAGATCTCACTCTTGCCGCGACCGAACTTGCGCAACGCCGGTTTGAATTGTTTGGCCTGCCGGGAGAGTTTCAACAAGCCGATGCGGAAGCGCTCGATTTTCCGGATGAGTCGTTTGATCTTGTTTACTCACATGGAGTTTTGCATCACACGCCCAACACTGCGGCTGCGATTGATGAAGTCCATCGCGTACTTAAACCCGGTGGCCGGGCATTAGTGATGCTGTACCATCGCGACTCGTATAACTATCGCGTCAACATCTCATTGCTGAGACGTGCCGGAGCGCGGCTCTTAAAGAACGATCGCGGGATCAAGTTGGTTCACAAGATCACCGGTGAACCTCTCGAATCACTGAGACAGCATGCCGAGCTCATAAGGACGCAGGAAGAGGTCTATCTCAAGCCAGGTGAGTTTTTGAATCAGAATACGGATGGCGCAGGGAACCCGCTGGCCCGAGTTTACTCGCGAAAAGAAGCACGCGAGTTGTTCAAGAAATTTAGTGAGGTTGATACCAAGATCTATTTTCTAAATAAGCGGTGGTTGCCAGTTGTCGGAAACCTCTTGCCAAGATCATTCGAGGCGCAACTCGCTTCTCGTTGGGGTTGGCATCTCTGGATTTACGCGACAAAGTGATTGAGGAACGCAGCCCAACTTAAAAACCGCAAATGGTCCAAAGCCCAAAAATTTAAGAGCGAAATTGATGAAGAACATTCTAGTAACCGGCGGCGCTGGTTTTATCGGTTCACACCTGGTTGACCGCCTTCTCAGTGAGGACAATTGGAACGTTGTGGTGGTCGATGATTTCAACGATTTCTACGATCCAGCAATCAAGCATGAAAACCTCCGCCAGCATCGCGCCAATCCGCGGTTTCATCTACACGACGCCGACATCCGCGACCGGTCAAAGTTGGACCAGGTATTTGAAGCAACAAAATTTGATTGTGTGGTCCATCTGGCAGCCCGTGCGGGCGTCAGACCTTCTTTGGACCAACCACAGCTCTACACTGAAACTAATATCAATGGAACTCTGAACCTGCTTGAATTGGCCCGTCAGAATGGCATCAAGCAGTTTGTTTTCGGATCGTCCTCTTCCGTTTATGGAACCAACGCCAAGGTACCGTTCAGTGAAGGCGATCCCATTCGACAACCGATCTCTCCCTACGCGGCCACGAAAGGGGCCGGCGAACTATTGACCCACACTTACTCGCATCTTTATGGAATACGCGTGGTTTGTTTGCGGTTCTTTACTGTTTATGGTGCGCGGCAACGACCCGACCTGGCGATTCATAAGTTCGCGCGTTTGATTAGCAGCAGAAAACCGATCCCAGTTTTTGGTGATGGGACCACGCGTCGTGATTACACCTATATCGACGACATCATTTCCGGCGTGCGTGCGGCAATTGATTACGATGGGTCGTCCTACGAAGTTATCAATCTTGGTGAGTCTCGTACGGTTGAGTTGCGCGAGTTGATCGAATTACTCGAACGTGAGTTGGGTGTCACTGCGAAGATAGATCGACAGCCGCTACAGCCGGGTGATGTTCCGCAGACGTATGCCGACATTTCCAAAGCACGAGCGTTGCTCGGTTACAATCCTCAAACTCAGATCGAGGAAGGCATTTCGCAGTTTGTTAAGTGGTTTCTGAAGAGGCGATAGTTGCCTATATTGGAAATTCGATTTGTCAGTTGTCAGTTGTTAGTTGTTAGTGGTCGGTTGTAATAAGTGGTGAGTGGTTAGTGGTCAGTTGCCAAAGATTTCAGGTTGGGAAGGGCGGTTTACCCCCGCTCGTTCAATTGCACTAGGCTGATTACATGAGGTGCCTAGCCCAAAGACCCTCAGTCTCATGTAATCGAACGAGCGGGGGTAAACCACCCTTCCCAACCTGAAATCTTTGGTAACTGGCCACTGACCACTTACTACAACTGCCCACTGACCACTGACAAATCCCGGACTATTCCACCGCCAATTCCGCAGCCCTGCGCTCACGGCTCATATGCTTTACAATGCAATAACTTCGAGTTGAACCCTGACACCCATGGCCAGCAACAGTAAGACATTTGAACGGAAGCTGCCGCAAGAGATGCAGCCACATACCTACTCGATCATGTACGAGGTCGAGGAGAGTCACTGGTGGTTCGTCGGACGTCGTCGGATTCTGTCGAGCTTTGTTGAGCGAATCGCCGGATCCGCTCGACCTGAGAAGGCCCGAATTCTTGATGTTGGTTGCGGTACGGGAGCAAATCTCGAGATGCTTTCGGAGTTTGGCCAGGCAGAAGGCGTTGACGTAGCCACTGAAGCGCTAATGTTTTGTCGCAGTCGAGGTGTTACGGGAGTGAAACTCGGTGAGGCTGAGAAGCTTCCCTATGCCGACGATTCATTTGATCTCGTCACTGGCCTGGATGTGGTTGAGCACCTCGACGATGATTTGGCCGGGCTGTTGGAGATGCATCGTGTACTGCGACCGGGAGGACACGCACTGCTATTCGTCCCGGCGTTCCAGTTTTTATGGGGCGTGCAAGATGAGGTGAGCAATCATCGACGGCGCTACACGATTGGCGAACTTCGTGAGGTGGTGACGAGTGCTGGATTTGAGGTCGAACGAACGACGTATGCGAATATCACGTTCTTTCTTCCGATTCTGTTAGGCCGCGCGCTGATGCGCTTGACAGGGTTTCGGCCCGCTTCGGAAAACAATCTAACCTTGAGTTGGTTGAATGGTTTCCTGGGGGCAGTCTTCGGTGCCGAGGCCGCTTTCCTCAGGCACGTTAACTTCCCATTTGGAGTCTCGGCGATTTGTGTGGCGAAGAAAAGACAGGGATCAGAAGTTAGTGGTCAGTTGTAGGGTCATTGGTCAGTGGTTAGTTCGACGGCTTTCACTCTATGGAAGAATCGCTGTTTGTCTTCGTGAGGATTCCGGAATCCCTCGAACCCCTTGAGCGCGGAAAAATATGAAGACCCTCTCGAAGAATCGCTTGCATCCAGCGGGGCGGGTGCGCTAACGGGTGGCGGGGCAATGCTCTCAGCGCCTGACGCTGACGGTCATCGCGAAATCGAATGGTGCGGCGTTTTGCCTCCCGCTGGTGCCAATGATTGCAGCTGAAACACATGGGTGCATGGCTTAAAAAATCAGGTTCAAACATTCGCACCAGCGGGGGTAAACCACCCTTCCCAACCTGATATCTTGGGCAACATTCAACTGACAATTGCGCACAGACCCTTACAAGTGACAATCACCAACTGAGCACAACTGACCACTGACAACTGATCACAGACTCATACAACTGGCCCCTGACAAGCGATCACTGGCAACTACCTGGCGCGATGAAAGCAATCGACGAAGCACAAAGAATTAGACCGGCGGCAACTGAAGTCTCGAAGCTCGCGACTCCAGAGATCTCCGTCTTTCTGCCCGTCTACAACGAAGAGCCAAATCTTCGCCCGCTTCATGCAAAGTTGGACCAGGCGTTAGCCGCCTTGGGCCGGACAGCTGAGATCGTTTACGTGGATGACGGATCGACTGATGGAAGTTTGACAGTGCTGCGCGAGTTGACGAGTACTGATTCGCGCGTGCGAGTTGTTGCGTTGAAACGAAACTACGGACAGACCGCAGCGATGGCGGCGGGTATTGACGCCGCAAAAGGTGAAGTATTGATTCCGATGGATGCGGATCTGCAAAACGACCCGGCCGACATCGTTCGGCTGCTGGAAAAGTTGGACGAGGGGTACGACGTCGTTTCCGGGTGGCGCAAGGATCGGAAAGACAAACTGATCACTCGGAAGATCCCCTCGATGATCGCGAACCGGGTTATCTCATGGATCGGTGGTGTTCCGCTTCACGATTACGGCTGCTCATTAAAAGCGTATCGACGCGAGTCGTTGCAGGATGTGAGACTTTACGGCGAGATGCACCGGTTCATTCCCATCTATGCTTCGTGGGACGGGGCGCGAGTTTCGGAAATCCCGGTGGAGCACCATCCACGAACGATGGGCAAATCAAAGTACGGTTTGTCGCGCACGCTGAAGGTCGTCTTTGACTTGATGACCATCAAGTTCATGGCTTCATACCAAACAAAGCCGATCTACGTGTTTGGTCTGTTTGGAATGCTAGCCTTTGGAATCTCACTATTGGCCGGGTTGTACGCAGTCTTTCTGAAGATCATTCACAAGGCAGACTTCGTGCAAACGCCGTTGCCCATACTCGCGATCGTGATGTTTGCCGTGGGCGTTCAATTCCTGTTGATGGGTCTACTTGCGGAGATGCTGGTGCGCACTTACCACGAATCTCAAGCGAAATCGATCTATGCGGTGCGCGAGAAAATTGGATTCGAAGACTCGTGACTCGTGAATCGTGAATCGCGGGTCAAACATGGCGCATCTGTTGTTAGAACGCCTCACAACTGTGTTTGAAAAGGAGAAGATAATGCGACCTCACGAAAAACTAGACCTTAGAAAAAGCGATTGATTTTAGGGGAACCTCACGACCACAATTTCACGATTAACGATTAACGAGCCATGTGTGGAATAACCGGTTGGGCCAATCTTGATGCACGCACTCCTCCTCCCGATGGAGCGAGAGAGTTGCTGCATTCATTATGCGACCGGATGGTCCATCGCGGGCCAGATTCCGAAGGGCTGCTTGTCTCTACCGGAGTTGCGCTCGGCATGCGACGCCTCGCAATCATCGATCTCCTCACCGGCGAGCAGCCAGTTTTCAATGAAGATCAATCAGTCGCCGTTGTTCTGAATGGTGAGATCTACAACTACCGCGAACTAAGATCGCAATTGGAACAGCGCGGTCACTCATTTCGCAGCGCTTCCGATACGGAAGTTCTGCCGCACCTCTATGAAGAGTATGGCAAGCAGATGGTCGAGCAT
>DATBMP010000297.1:0-4097 GCA_036554845.1 Pyrinomonadaceae bacterium | reverse complement strand
TTTCGGCAGGCGGCTACAAACAGATGATCGAAGCCTGGATCACCCAAGGTGCCACTTCCGCAAGAGTCTCGCGCGTTGAACCAGTCGATAACGCAGCTGAAGGTCGGTTCGGTCTCGATCTGGATTTCTCAGCGCCAGCGTACGGACAGTTAATGCAAGACCGATTGTTAGTCTTTAACCCGGCGATAGTTTCCCGCCGCGAACGATTGTTCCTTACCGAGGCGTCACGCACACATCCAGTTGTACTCGAATCACATGCCTTTACTGAAACTGTTCGAGTAAAACTTCCAGTGGGGTTCCACGTCGACGAGTTACCGGAACAGGTCAAGCTCGACACGTCATTCGGTTCTTACAAGACGAGCTATGAGGTGAAGAGTGGCGAGTTGGTGTTTGTACGAAGCCTCGCGCAGAAGGCCACGACGATTCCTGCGGATCAATACCAGACGGTGAGAAACTTTTTCGCGAAGATTCGAGCTGCCGAACAAGCGCCTGTTGTACTTGTGAGAAAGTGAATGGCACAGAAGTCAGCGTCAGTGGTCAGTAGTCTCTGTGGTTCAGGTCACCTTTACAACTGACCTCTGACCTCTATTCATACGCTGCTTGGAATCTTCTCGCTACGCTCTCCGGAGATATCGAGTACTGGCGAAAGTCAAAGGTGGTAACGATACCAATTCCCAGGCTCGACGACGTGAGGAATATCTCATCAGCCTCTGTAAGATCACTCAACTCGTAAACGCCTTCGACTATCGGAATAAAAAGTTTGTGGGCCAACTCAATAACGTTGGCCCGAGTAACTCCCGGATAGGTTCCGCAACTGAGGGTCGGCGTCTGCACCACTCCCTCCTTGACCCAAAAGATGTTTGCCATCGTCGCGCAGACAATCTCTCCACGCTCGTTCAACATCACGGCCTCGTCAAATTCTCGCTTTTGCGCTTCCTCCCACGAAAGAACATGGTCCAAACAGTTGAGTGTGCGGATCCCCGTAAGCGGTGACAGTGTATTGATTCGATAAGGCGAGACGGCGAGAGACAACCCTGCAGCCCGGACCTTTTGCGAATCTGCCGTCATGATCAGCAGATCGGTCTTTGCAGCGACATTCTTTGTCGATCGCCAGTAGTCTGGACCACTTCGCGCCAGTAAAACGACACGCGCCCTTCCCTTTTCCACACCATTAACTGAAACCAACTTGGAGATCGCCTCTCCCACACCACGTTCGGTTAATCCACTCAGATTAATACTCAATCGTTCAGCGCCTTCCTGTAATCGTTCCCAGTGTGCGGGCCAGCAAAACGCCTCGCCATCGCGAATGGAGATCGTGGTGAACACACCGCGACCGTAGAGCATCGCTGAGGAAACCGGTGCGACGCGAGCTTTGTCAGCGTCGACCATCGTTTTGTTCAGATAGATAACGGGATGCACGGGTGTCCGACTAAAGTCAGTATCGCGCGAGGGTACTGCCTGGTCATTCTCGACCGGCCGCCATGGCCTCGGTCTGGAGTTTACGAGGAAGCGATTCACGCCAGGCGATCTCAAGTAGTTCGACTGGCGTGTTCAGGATTTTCTGTTTGTTGATAGCAATGCTGAGCTCAGTTCCACCGACACGGCCGATAATGGTCAATGGACAGTTATTCCGGCGCGCAACCTCGTTGATCGATGCTGTTTGCGCTTCAGCGAAACTGATGATTATTCGTGATGGTGACTCACTGAATAATTCACTCGTCGAAGACAGGTCAGTTTCCAACGAGATCTCTACTCCGATAGCGTCGTGGTTGAGTGATGAGAAACAAGATTCTGCTAGTGCCACTGCCAGGCCACCATCGGAACAGTCATGCGCCGACTGCAACAAACCAATCTCAGCCGCTTCGAGGCATGTTGCCTGAACTGAAGATTCTCGTTTGAGATCAATCTTTGGTACGCGGCCCATCACGATCATCTGATCGGTTGATTTAGACTGAACTGTCGCGGCGTATTCGCTAATCGAAAGGTCATCGCTGGTTGTTCCAAGCATGGCAATGACATCACCGTCGTTCTTAAAACCAAAAGGAACAACTCGTTTCACATCCTCGACCAGACCGACCATTCCAATTACCGGAGTTGGCAGAATGCCCCTCCCCTCGGTCTCGTTATAGAACGAGACGTTACCGGAAACTACGGGCGTCCCTAAAACGGTGCAGGCCTCAGCCATCCCATCAATAACTTCCGAGAAGGACCACATTACTTCCGGTCTTTCGGGCGAAGCAAAGTTCAGACAATTTGTGATAGCGAGTGGCCGGGCTCCGACACAAACAACATTTCGTGCAGCCTCAGCAACGATCAGCCTTGCACCTTCACGCGGATCGGCGGCGCAGTAGCGTCCGTTTCCATCAAGCGACATCGCCAACGCACGTCTGGTCTCTTTGATACGCACCACAGCTGCATCAGCGCCAGGCAGAACGGCCGTGTTAGTCCTCACCATGTGGTCGTACTGACGATACACCCAGCTCTTCGATGCGATGTTAGGGGCGGCGAGTAACTTAAGGAGCGCCTCTCGGGGATCAATCTCGTTCTCAATTGAAGTCGCGTCTTTCTCAATCTTGCTTCTGGCGGGTGCGGTCAGCGGACGTTCATAACGAGGTGCTTCATCGGTCAACGCGGCCACCGGAATATCGGCTACCATCTGTTGGTTATGCAGCACCTGCATTCGGTTTCCTTCACGAACGCGTCCGATCACTACCGCGTCGAGGTCCCACTTGCGAAAGATGTCGACAATCTCTCTTTCACGACCGGAATGGGCAACAATCAACATTCGCTCTTGTGATTCAGACAAGAGCATCTCGTAGGCGGTCATTCCTTCTTCGCGCTGTGGCACCAAAGAGAGATCGAGTTCAATGCCTGTTCCCGCGCGCGCGGCCATCTCGCACGATGAAGATGTAAGACCTGCCGCCCCCATGTCTTGAATTCCGGCGACAGCTCCACTTCGCATTGCTTCGAGACAAGCTTCTAACAACAGCTTTTCGAGAAACGGATCTCCCACCTGCACCGTTGGACGTTTCTCTAGCGCCTCTTCGTCGAATTCAGCCGAGGCCATCGTTGCGCCATGGATTCCGTCACGGCCAGTTTTAGCGCCAACATACAGAACTGGATTGCCAACTCCCGAAGCTTTACCAAAAAAGATCTGATCTTGTTTTAAAAGACCGAGCGCAAATGCATTCACCAGCGGATTAAAAGCATAAGCATCGTCGAAAGCGACTTCTCCACCGACCGTAGCAACGCCAAACGCGTTTCCGTAGTGCGCGATTCCGGCAACAACTCCAGCAAGCAACGATCGGTTTCGTCTGCCGTATTGTTCGTGGTCCAACGAACCAAACCGCAAACTGTTCATTGAAGCAATAGGCCTGGCACCCATTGTAAAGACGTCTCGAAGAATTCCGCCTACGCCGGTCGCTGCACCCTGAAACGGCTCGATGAAGGAGGGATGATTATGGGACTCGATCTTGAACGCCGCACACCAACCATCGCCGACATCGACCACGCCGGCATTCTCGCCTGGTGGGACGATCACGTGTTCACCGGTTGTAGGCAAGCGACGAAGATGTATTCGCGATGATTTGTATGAGCAGTGCTCAGACCACATCACTGAGAAGATTCCAAGCTCTTCCATCGTGGGCACGCGACCAAGCAACTCCTTGATACGCGAAAACTCTTCTTGTGTCAGATTGTGGGCCGAGACTACGTCGGGAGTTATCATAAAACTCCGGGGTTTGTGGGAAAGACCGTCAAGATATAAAGGTGGTGCCTACTTACTCTTCTCAAAAACCTTATCCAACGCTACACGAAGTTCCTCGGGTTTGACTCTGCCAAAATGTTTGAAGGCGACCTGACCTTGTGCATCGTAAAGAATGGTTGCCGGCAATGCTCCGCTCCACTGTGAATCAACGAAACTAATCGCCGGTTCCGGATCCGACACATTCAGCAGATACGACGGCATGGTTGCGCCGACTTGTTGAAGGAACTTAGGAACAGAAGTTTTTATTTCGCTAACCTCGTCAAGAGAGATAGCGACAAACTGAAGGCCTTTCGTTCGGTATTCCTGATCGAGCTTTACCAGATCGGGAAAT
>DATBMP010000280.1:0-3516 GCA_036554845.1 Pyrinomonadaceae bacterium | reverse complement strand
CTGCGCTTGCCACCGCACTCCAAGGTGTCGCGCTCGGTTGCCACCGCACTCCAGGGATTTTATGATCGCCTTCCGTACAGCGCGGGCCCGCGAATATGCAACCTTCTGCAGTTGAAGCTCCGCCAACACGCCGGCGCATAGATTCAATCGATCTCTTACGTGGCATCGTGATGGTGATCATGATGCTGGACCACACCCGAGACTTCGTTCACTCGGGTGCGCTTAGATTCGATCCCACAGATCCAACTCAAACGACAGTCGCAGTCTTTTTTACACGATGGATAACGCACTTCTGCGCGCCCGTGTTTGTTTTCCTCGCAGGCACTGGAATCTATCTACAGTTTGCCCGAGGCAAGAGTAAAAGCGAGCTGTCAAAATTTCTCATCACTCGTGGACTATGGTTGATTCTGCTCGAGTTCACCGTCGTCCGCACCTCAGTCTTCTTCAACTTTGATTACAGCTTCCTGGGCGTACTGCAGGTCATCTGGGTGATCGGTGCCTCGATGGTGGTCATGGCTGCGTTGATTCACTTGCCCATCAACATCCTGGCGATCGTGGGCGTCGCAATGATTGCCCTGCACAATCTGCTTGACGGTTATCGCGTAACAAGCTGGAGAGGACCAGGCTCGGCTGTGCCAGGCATCGGCGCAAAGCTTTGGATGATTCTCCATCAACCGTTTGAAGCATTCCCAGTCTTTGGTTCTTCCGGCCCATTCGTCTTCGTGATCTATCCACTTATTCCCTGGGTTGGTGTGATGGCAGTAGGTTACGCGTTCGGAAAGATCTATCAGAAGGACGCAGCGTCGCGCCGGAAACTGCTGCTGGTTTTGGGAATGGCAGCAACACTCCTATTCATAATCATTCGAGCAATCAATCGCTACGGTGATCCTTCGGAATGGACCCGGCAGAAGAACACTCTCTTCACGCTCCTATCTTTTCTGAACACGACTAAATATCCGCCGTCGTTGCTCTTCCTGCTGATGACATTGGGCCCGGCGCTCATCGCTTTGGCACTATTCGAGCGAGACAATACGGGTTCCGGATTGTTGGCGAGATTCAGAGGTGCGATTGTTACGTATGGACGAGTACCGCTTTTCTTCTACTTGCTGCAATGGCCTACGGCAAAGTTGATTTCAATAACTATTCATTGGGCCTCTGGGAAACCAGTCGCCTGGTTAACTCAGTCGCCTTTTGATTTAGGGACCGTGCCGGCAGGGATTGGATTCCCTTTGTGGGTGGTCTATCTCTGTTGGATTACGGGAGTGTTGCTGCTCTATCCGCTGTGCAAATGGTTTGCGGGTCTGAAACAGCGAAGGCGCGATTGGTGGCTGTCGTATTTGTAAAGCGAGTTGATGCCATGGGCTTGTCCCGTGGCATGCTAGTCTTCATCATCCAACCGTCGCGACATCTCCACAAAGTGACACGGTTGTTTTGTCTGCACGTCACTGGGAAAGCTGGAACTTCCGATCTCTACATAACCCCGCTTTCGATAGAACGCGAATAGCTCACGCCTCAGGTTCACAACCTTGATGTCCATGAAACGGCAACCTCGCTCTCGACAATAATCTTCGCCAGCCGACATCAATCGAGATCCCAAACCAGCCTGTTGCTGAGTGGGGTCAACAGATAGAAGCCCGAGATAGGAACGTTCACCCTGCGGTTCTACATAGACACACCCCGCAACCCTCTCATCGCCCTCCAGCAACAGGAACGCGCCTTTCCGCAGCAAGTCCCGCACTTCCTCTGACCCAATTCGATCGCCAGCCACGAAAAATTCTTCAGCCAGCCGAAACGCCGCATTGATCACCGCCCTGATCGCTTCCGCGTCAGATTCCCGGGCCAGCCGTACTTGAAAAACACGTCTTGTAGGTGACATCGACATCTATGCACACGTCGTGAGAAGGAAACGGTTGATCACAGGTCATACACCTGAGGATTACAAATGGCTCGCGGCTTTTCAGTCTGAAAAGTCTAGCACGGCAATTAGCGACGAGTTCTCATCCGAAATTTGTAGGGCGGCACTCTGTGGCCGCGCGCCGTATCCTGACACGGCCATACCAATTCGAGTGTTGTCCGGTTGTGGCGGGCCGCCACGGAGTGCCGCCCCCACAAAATAGTTCACGGGACATCTTAAGGAGTTCTGATGGTTCACAAAACTGCGGCGTTGAGGCTTTACATACTGAGTTTGGTGACGCTGCTGAGTGCGTCGAGTGCCTGCAACGTTATCAAAGTCGATTGTGGTGTCGGAGACGGTTGCACCGGACCAGAAGTCTCCAATCCCCGGTTCGAAGTCGTCAACCATGAAGACATGAGCCAGAGTCCAACTCTTTGGATCACCAGTGGAAAGGAGTTGGCAGCCCGCTGGGACGCGTACACCATTTTTCTCCATCTCGGCGACGAGCTTTGTGAATTTGAAAACCTTACAGAGTCAACTAGTGATTGCCAGGTCTGTGATCTCTGTGCTGACCTCAACACGCTTGATGATCGCTGTCCGCGGTTACAGTTCTTGAGTGGTAATGATTTAGGACCGCGAGTGATCACGTTTGACGGATTCATGCCGCCGGAGAGATTCGTGACCAACACACATCCCGGTTCCGGTTGCTTCAGCACAATCTTTGGCAGTCCCGGCCCGTTTCGTTTTGTACCGACCGGAAATGCGACTTATCAAATGCTCTCAACTATTCATTCGACCTCTCCCGACACGATCCTGGCCGAGAAGAAAGTCTTTGTCATCGAAGCCGGCGTGGCCCAGGCAACTCAATATCGACTCGAACATTTGCTCACCGACGTTGCCTCGAATCCGCCGACGCCCTTCTTCAAATGGACCGTTCAAAACAGTTCCCCCTGGGAAGATGGATTCACGCCGGATCTGCGAGTCACTCGGATACGGATTTTGACAGGACGTCCGGGAACGGATCCGTTGACCGGTCGATTCAAGCTTGAGGATCCCACGCCGGTTCGTCCATCGCGAGTAGTCTTCTTCAACAACTTCGTCGCTAGTGACCCGCCTTCACCAGGAGACATATATGCGAATCCAGAGGAGGCGAGTCAGCGTTGCTACGTCAACCCAAACACGCCCGACGGCGACATTAACTTGACGAATTGCCGGGCGGCAGCAGGGAATAGTAACGGCGTCTTGTACGATGCGACGCCAAACACGCTCAAGACAAGCCTTACGGTTCCGCTTACCTGGCTCGTTGAGTTCAAACAGGCAGAGGGCGCTGATTTTAATCCCTCGACACCTGTGTTCGATCCGGTTCCCGCCGGCGCGTCTCTCGCAATAGAATTCACGATTGAAAAGATCCCATAAAAGCATTCAACAAGGAGGCCAGGCCGGTGAGTGAAACAGGTCAGGTGGCTGCGAGTGCAGCAGAAGTGTATGACAGGTTCTTTGTTCCAGCGTTGTTTGAACAGTGGACCACACGAGTCGCTGATGCGGCGGGTATTGCTCCTGGTAATCGTGTTTTAGATGTCGCCTGCGGTACCGGCGTGCTGGCGCGTAGCGTTGCGGACAGG
>DATBMP010000262.1:0-8911 GCA_036554845.1 Pyrinomonadaceae bacterium | reverse complement strand
AGTACCCGATGGCCATTGCCGTTTCCATTACCATTACTCCTCATCATGGCTTCATGGCGCTTGACACTGATCATCTTGGCATACTGCGTTAATGCCTGCGCAACGATCTGGTCCATGTTGTAGTACTTATAAGTGGCCAGGCGGCCGACAAAGTGAACTCCAGTCGTTCGGTCGGCGAGTGCTTTGTACTTCAAGTAGATTTCTGCATTCTCTTTCCGCGGTACCGGATAGTAAGCATCTCCTTCGGCACGTGGAAACTCATAAACGATGCTCGTCCTTGCGTGATCCTGTCCGGTCAGGTATTTGAACTCAGTGATCCTGGTGTAGAGATGTTCATTGGGATAGTTCACCACCGGCGCTGACTGATAGACCGGGACATCATGCGTTTCATGTTTGAATTCCAATGAACGATATGGAAGTTCTCCGAACCGGTAATCGAAATAACTGTCAACTGGTCCAGTGTAGATCATCTCGCGGAACGGTATCGCTCGTTGAATCTCCCGATAGTCGCAGTTCAGCAGAACCTTGATGTTCGGGTGGTCCAACATCTTCTCGAACATCCGCGTGTAACCGTGCAGTGGCATAGCCTGATAGGTATCGGTGAAGTAACGATCGTCGCGATTGGTGCGTGTCGGCACTCGCGAGGTCACGCTGGCATCGAGTTCGGAAGGATCCAGCCCCCACTGCTTGCGCGTGTAGTTCCGAAAAAACTTTTCGTAGAGCTCGCGACCCACCTTGCTGACAACCACATCCTCCGATGTCTTGATCTGATCGCACGGCTCGGCGTGTTTGCGAAAGAACTCATCAACCTCAAACGAAGTCAGGTTAAGTCCATACAACGTGTTGATGGTGTCCAGATTGATCGGAATCGGCACGATCTGTCCATCGACACTCGCGCGGACGCGATGCTGGTATGGACGCCAGTCAGTAAAGCGTGAAAGGTACTCAAAGACTTCTCGGGAGTTAGTGTGAAAGATGTGCGGTCCATACTTATGGACCAGAATTCCCGCCTCGTTGTAATGATCGTACGCGTTGCCGCCGATGTGTGATCGTTTATCACAAATAAGAACCTTCTTATTTGAACCCTCCGCCAACCTCTCAGCCAGCACACTGCCGGCGAAGCCTGCTCCAACAATCAAGTAGTCAAACATTGCGTTCCCCCTTGTTCGAAATAAAACTTCACTTGTGAACCAAACGGATCAGCCAGCGTTCAAAACACCGCCGGCTGCGTTCGCTTTAAGTGCCGTCTGCGCCGTTGCAGCCAGCCGAGACTCACGTGTCGCACATACGTCCTCAATCAAACCGGCCATGCGCGACCAGGTGTCGTCCCACGAAAATACCGAAAGATATGAATCAACCCGATTCAGCCATTCCTGTCTCTCCGCAGGCGCTTGGACCAGAAGTGTTTCCACAGCAGCAATGAACTCATCGGGTTGATCGGCAACCTTTACGAGCTGTTTCTCGCCATAAGGTCGGACGACATCGCGAATTGAGGTCGAAACAACTGGTTTGCCGGCGGCTAGATACTCCGGCGTTTTTGTCGGACTGATAAAGCGGGTTGCTTCATTTCGCGCAAATAACAGTAGCGCGACATCCCAACCCGCCAGGTAAGCCGGCAGTTCTTTGTAACTCTTGCTTCCCAGGTAATGGATGTTGTCCCTCTGCGGTAGTTCACTTGGGTTGATCTTCACCACTGGACCAATCATGACGAACTGCCACTGCGGACGTTTTTCTGCTACTTGCGCCAGAAGTTCTTTGTCAAAGCGTTCGTCAATCACGCCAAAGAATCCCAGTCGTGGATGCAGAATGCCTGCTTGGTCCATCGGTTCAGTCAGGTAAGTTCTCGCTTGCGAAAAATGAGCATGGTCGATGCTGCTCGGAAATGCATAGACCGACTTGTGTTGACTTCGCTTGGCTTCATAAAGACTCTGACCGCCTGTGAAGACGAGATCGGCAAGCTTGAAGAGTTGCTGTTCACGCTGGCGTAACATGGGTGACGCTCCCTTGAATGCCGAGAGCTCGTCCATGCAGTCGTATACGGTTGCCTGCGGTTTCAAGTGCTGAGTGAAAGACAAAGCCATGGGTGTGTAGTACCACGCGACGTAGTCTTCAATCTGATGTTCTGCCAAAACGCGGTCCAACATCTCACGTAGCACCGCTTCGGTGGCGACGTCACTTCGCAACCCCTCGGGCAGATACGTCTTAACTACGTGTACGCCTTCCTCTGATTCCCTAACCTCCAAACGCATGGAACCGTTGTCGTAGATCGGTTCTTCAAACACAAAGACGCGACGATCTCGAGCGGCACGACTTAAAAGATGTTGTGGTCGTTGATAGACAAAGTCCCAACGCAGATGCGTGAAGCAGAGCAGATCCGGCTGGCTACGTTTTGTCGGCCTGGGATTGGGTTGGACTGTCGTTTGAGACCAAACGGCCCTGCGGCCATTGAGATTGTTGTTTAGTTCGGCATTCGTTAAATCCTGTTTCATATGACACCCCCTTGATCGGAGCGACACTAAGCCATAGGGAGTAGAGTCGACCTTACTTCTTCACTACGTTAGCAGTATGCCAAGGCGATTTAACTGCAATCGTTAGCAGTCACGATTGAATCGATGCCCTCAAGCTTCGCCATGAGGTCAGGCAATCGCCTTGATTTGATACGAACGAACAACGATTTGTTCTTTTGGCGTTCGTTCAGAGAACCTCTAAGTGAATAAACGCTGGGCGGAGCAAATGCGGTGCCAGCAATAGGGCTGAGTAACACGCTTATATTTCTAAACGCATTCAGGCGTGTTTCAACCTCGGGATCAAAGACGATTCAGGCAGTCGTTGATCGAGCGCATTCGGAATAGCCGCACTGTGTAGGTGTAGTGAGATCGAAGTATTAGCCGCCAATGAACACGGATGACGCGGATAAAAACGAAAGTGACAGAAGTCGACTAGTGTTCGACGCATCCGTTACATTCGTCATCCGATTTTTTGCACTTCACCCGACACCTGCTCCCGCGATGCAAATGCGAAGCTGCTCTACGTTAGCTGAGAGTATTCGCAACAGTTTGACGCGAATGTATTTAATCTGTTAGCCGCGAGGGCGATCTAACAGGTGTTGTGCCTCAGTCACACCACATACATTCGGGACATGCCTCGCAGTCAAAGCCAAGCCGCTTCAATTCAATACAGAGAGAAATCCGACCCCGCACAAGTGTGATACGCGGAAATGCGGTTCGTTAGGTTTCGCCAACGTTTCACGTCCCGTTCGGAGCGACGAACCCTTACTCTCTGCGGCATGACGGTTGCCGAAACCGTAGAGAATTGGGACCAGGTTTTCACACACAGGAGGTACCCACCATGAATATTCTGAGCAGCTTATTCAGAAACGAACTGGCAATAGACCTCGGCACCGTCAACACAATTATCTATGCACCCGGCAGAGGATTATTACTTAATGAGCCTTCGGTGGTCGCGCTCGACCGATATGACGGCGACGTTCTTTACGTTGGTTCGCGAGCGCTAAAACTTCTGGGGCGCGAACCGCGAGACATCGAGGTTCATCGACCAATCCGCTCAGGAACGATCTTCAATTTCGAAGTTACACAAAAGATGTTGAAGTCATTTTTGAACAAAGCCACCGATGGTTACCGTCGTGGTCACTTCGTGGTTGGCGTACCAGGATCTTCAACTGCGGTAGAACAGAGATCGATCAGAGATGCAGCACGTGATAGCGGTGGCTACCGTGTCGATCTCGTGGATGAGGGACTTGCTGCCGGGCTTGGTGCAGGACTCGATCCGGGTGATGAGCGCGCACATCTCATAGTTGATGTAGGAGGCGGCACTACCAACATAGCGATCATTGCGTCGGGCGGCGTCGTCTCTTCACTCACGTTGACCGCCGCCGGCAACGAGATGGACGAAGCAATCAGGGATTACATTCGATCAAAATATTGTCTGCACATCGGTGAATCATCCGCTGAAAGGGTAAAGAGAGAGTTAGGTTCGTTACTGGAAGATGAGATTGCCGATGAAGAGTCAGTGGAGGTCATCGGAAAGCACATCATCGACGGGTCAGCTAACGCGGTTGAAGTTACCGCGGGTGAAATCAGAGAAGCATTGCAACCGGTACTGGCTGAGATCGTGGCTGGAGTTCATCACGCGATTGAAGAGGCGCATCCTGAAGCTATCGCCGACATTTACCGATTAGGGATCATTTTGACAGGTGGTGGCGCGTTGATGAAGGGATTGCCAGAGCGACTGCAGGAGGAACTAAACCTACAAGTGACCGTTCCGGATAATCCGATGGCAATGGTCGCGTTGGGTGCAGGCTCACTCATTGCGGCACGCGAAATACTTCAGCGAGCTTCCATCAGACAGGATCTTCCGGTTTGGGAAAAATCAGAGGAGCTGGTGGTTACTTGGTAACGAAGGGATCGAGTATCGATCCCAAAGGTTCAAACGTTTCCCGACAACATCGCAATTAAACAAGGGAGGGTAAAAATGGCAAGCAGAAATTATGACCACGACCAGGACCGCTATCGACGGCCTGAGTATGATCGTTACGGCGAAAGCGATTATGGACGTTCATCAGGACGCAGACAGAACCGCTTTGAAGACGAGGATCGTTACAGTTCGCGTTTGCGCCGCAACGAACGGGAACGAGACTTCTCGGGTACCGCCGAAAGTGATTTTGATCGAGATTATGGCCGCGGTTACAGTCAACCGTATGGCACCGAGGGCAGAGGTTACGGATCAAACTATGCTGATCGCTATCGTGAACGAGAAGGCGAGAACTATTTCGATAGAGCGAACTTCTATCGCGGCAGTCAAACTCGGCCCAGCTCAACTCAGCGGAACCGACAGCCTCTCAATAATCGATCCGGTTTCAACGCGGAGTGGAATCGTGGCGACTACCGGCAGGGGTTGGACGAGCGAAGCTACGAGTACGACGTTCGCGGTCACCAGTCGGAACGTTCACACGAGCGCGGATGGTGGGACAAGGTATCGGACGAACTGGCTTCGTGGTTCGGTGATGAAGAGGCTGAACGCCGTCGCCGCATGGATGAAGCGCAATCGGGTTCTACATTCCGGGGAAAGGGACCAAAAGGCTATCGGCGATCCGACGAACGCATTCGCGAAGACGTCAATGATCGCTTGACCGAATACGATTATTTGGACGCCAGTGATATTGAAGTAGCAGTTTCTGAAAGCGTTGTGACACTCAACGGTTCAGTAGACAGCCGCTGGGCCAAACACATCGCCGAAGATATCGCCGAGACGGTGTCGGGTGTTACAGACGTCGAGAACAATCTTCGCGTCAACCGGGCTTCTCAACGATCGCATATAGGAACCTCACATACGGATCTGCGTTCAGAAGAAAACAAGGCCGTCGGCGCCTCAAAAGCTCAGGCAAAAGGGGCCTAGCCTCTCCTAAGCTCACCAATTGGACCGCCACCAGGGTTTGAATCCTGGTGGCGTTTTTCTTCCTGGTCCAAGTCCTTGTCCTAAAAATGTGTCCGCAAACGTACTGACGAACTGAAATGCGGGGGCTAAATTGCCGTCAGAATCGCCTTGTAACCATTCCGAATCCTTTTCCTGATCTAGCACGCGCGATCTATTTTAAGAATGCAAGGACCTTTGGTATGAATCTCTCCAAACGTCGCATCTTATACGCTGAAGACGACCCTGATACGCGGGAACTTGTCTCTTTCCTGCTGACCAGGAGCGACTGTGAAGTGGTTGCCACGGACAGCATGGACCAGGCGCTCACTTCGGCCCGATCTGAGCATTTTGATCTTTATTTGCTCGACAACTGGCTGAATGGCTCGTCCGGTATTGAGTTGTGTCGTGAATTGCGAAGCTTCGATTCCCAAACCCCTATACTCTTCTATTCAGGAGCTGCTTACGAAGCTGATCGACAAAGTGCGTTGAGTTGTGGCGCGCAGAGTTACCTGACCAAGCCGATCGAGAACGACCGTTTAGTGGGCGAGGTCTTCCGCTTGATCGAGGGAGTTCAATGAAAGCCGTAACGGACCAGACTTAAAGAGTTCCTCCAGTGCTTCGGAAGCCATCTCGCGCCACGCCTTCCCAGTGATCTCACACTCCAGTTTCTCGTAATGAAGTTGGCCAGGGTGCGGTGGTAAGCGAAAGTTATACACCGGTGCCCGACGAAACTTCTCTGGTCCAAGTGGCGACCTTTCCATTACCTGCCTCTGAGTCTCAAAACAATTGAACATCTGCTCCTTCAAGGCGCGCGCTTTTGGATCGAGCATCAAGGTCGTGCTTTCGAGCAAAGGTTTATGCAGAAACTCGGGCAGCTTCGCTCCCTCGTCGCTGGGGTGGATGGCCATTTCAAAGATTACCGGCGGCTTTAGACCGTTCTTGTGAAGCAGACGGCTAGCGACGTGTGTCGCAAACGCTACTGCATCGTGATCGGGATGTCCTCCCTCATAGGCATGTGTCAGAAGAATCTGCGGTGTGGTTTGCTGGAGGAAGCGCAGCAGTCTCTTAGTCAGATGCACCATTCTGAAGGAGGCCTGAAGCTGGTCCAAGCCAAACTCAACCACGCGGTCTTCCGGCACCTGGGCGAGTGACAAAGCCGACAGACACTCGCGCCTGCGCGCTTCGGCATATTCGGAAACATCTCCGTAAGCCGCAGCCTGCGCTTCATCGAGTGACTGAGGAGCACCTGTGGAGACGTGCACCACACGGACGTTGGGCAACTTTGAGATCAGACAACCGCCACCAACTATCTCATCGTTGGGATGGGCCACAATGACGGAGCATCGTCCGCTTCTTGTCGTTTGCCGTGCCCCAAATAGTTTTGCGTAGGGTGAATAGTTCTTAATAATGTTGGTTCGAATGGCTTCCATAATGTCGGGTACCCCTTGCTCCTCCGTCTCTTATCCTGGCAGGGCAACCGTTAATACCCGACGGCCAACTCGCACTGATTCGAGACATTGACTGTGTCTGTCCGGTACAAAACAGACAAAAGCAAATTGGCTAAGCCGCAACTATCAAATTCGCAACGCTCGCAAAATCAAGCAAAGTTGCGAATTTACTCTCGTAAAATTCGTAGAACCGCCTTAGCAAAGAAACCATTATCAACACTCATACCAGAGTTCGATCGCAAAGTGACTGATGACGTGCACGGGGTTCCGCGGAGACCCTGGCTTTCGAATCCATGATGTTGTTTGAACGGCATCCGGCACCATAAAACAAAACTGCCGGCGGTTTCGCATCACGAAACAACACCGGCAGCCTTTATCTTTCTGTCGGTCGTGAACTAGCAGAAACGACGATCGCTCGTGCTACTGAGTGATCTGTACTTCGCTCCTTACAATTTCGTCACGACCACAGTAAAGGGTTAGGTACATCTGTTACATGGTTCTCTAGTATCTTCAGTACCTCCTTTTTACCGTTAATGGCGGAAAGAGCGGCAACGACCGTACCACCAATTTTTCGTCTCTATACCTGAACAGAATCCGAATTGGCTTATCTCACCGAAGAATCTGGTGACGTGTAAAAAGACATAGAGGTGCACATTTGTACCGGAAGCACACAGCTAGCTCACCCACCAAACTGCATAAAAATTCGCAACCACCTCGACAACAGACCTTACATTGCCGTTTTTCTTACCCTTCAGATCAAACCTCCCGTGAATTTAAGAAGGTGCAGTAATTGCAGCATTACCGTCCTACACAGACCAGGAGGCTCGGGCGTGAGTGGGTTCTGGCGCGAATCTTCGCTAGTTCGAGCCGCCGTGGTCTGCTTCGATAATCGCAGTCATTCAAGGAAGGATTCGATGAAGGCTTTAAAACCACTCCATGACCAAATCATCGTACTCACCGGAGCATCCAGTGGGATTGGACGAGCTACTGCAAAGATGGCCGCCGACGCAGGCGCCAAACTGGTACTCGCCGCACGCAGCGAAAATGCTCTCAATGAACTTGTTGACGATATCAATAGCGCTGGTGGAGAAGCAGTCGCAGTTGTCGCTGACGTTGGTGTCGAAGAAGACGTTGACAAGATCGCTGCAACCGCAATCGCGAATTTCGGCAGGTTCGATACCTGGGTTAACAACGCAGGCGTTTCCATCTATGGGAAGTTGACCGACGTTCCACTTGAAGATCAACGGCGTCTGTTCGACACCAACTACTGGGGAGTTGTTTACGGATCACTTGCAGCCGCAGCTCACCTCGCACGCGATGGTGGAGCGATTATTAACGTCGGCAGCATCGTTTCGGATCGCGCGTTACCACTTCAGGGTGCGTACTCAGCTTCAAAGCACGCCGTCAAAGGTTTCACCGATGCGCTTCGGGTTGAGTTGGAGCACGAAGAACTTCCTGTTTCAGTTACGTTGATCAAACCGGGGGCGATCGATACTCCCTACACTCAACACGCTAAGAACTATCTCGAAGTTGAACCGAAATTTCCGCCGCCGGTCTATGCACCCGAAGTGGTAGCTGAAGCCATCCTTCACTGTGCCGAAAACCCGGTGAGGGATATGTTCGTCGGCGGCTCAGGCAAACTTTATTCAGCCGCAGAAAAATATGCGCCACGGGTGACCGACAAACTGATGGGCCTTCTCGCATTCGATGCTCAAAAGAGTGACAAACCACGCAAGGGCCGGAAGCCGAGTGGGCTGTACAACGCATCAGGGGGCGGAAGTACTCGTGGCAATCATGACGGATATGTTGCTGAGAGCAGCATTTACACAAAGAGTGCAATGCACCCGACACTGATCGCTGGTGGTCTACTGCTGGCGGGTATTGGCTTGGCTTACGCGGTTGCTTCGCGTCGCGCTGGTGGTGACGGTCAACGCAAGCTTGATACGAACACGCCATTGCAAACAGCTGTGGTGCGCGAGACGTTTGAAGCAAAGTTGGACCACGATTTTTCAGGCACCCAGGAAAGAAGT
>DATBMP010000247.1:0-4579 GCA_036554845.1 Pyrinomonadaceae bacterium | reverse complement strand
CCTGGAAAATTGCCCTCGTAGATAACGCGACCCCCCAACTCACCGGCTGCTGGTCCAATGTCTAGAATGTGATCTGCTGCATGCATCATCTCTGCATCGTGTTCGACAACCAGCACTGTGTTGCCGATATCTCTTAAGTTGTGCAGTAGCCGAATCAACCTGTCGTTGTCGCGTGGGTGCAAGCCAATGGAAGGCTCGTCCAGTACATAGAGAGCCCCGACTAGTGACGAGCCAAGATTAGTCGCAAGCTGAATCCGTTGTGCTTCTCCGCCAGAAAGTGTCGAAGCCAAACGATCGAGTGTTAAGTAATCCAAACCGACATCGACCAGAAAACGCAGACGACGTCGAACTTCAAAAAGAATCCGCTCGGCGATCGCTTCTTCTTCAGTCGAGAGCTCCAGCTTCTCGAAAAAGTTGGCCGCGTCCTTTATCGACAGAGAGCAAACTTCCGGCAGAGTCTTGTCACCGACTTTGACGTCGCGTGCCTCTTGTCGCAGTCGCCCCCCATTGCAGTCAGGACACAATGTGTAACCGCGATACTTAGAGAGGAAGACCCTAACGTGAAGCTTGTACTTCTTGGTCTCAAGCCAATCAAAAAATCCTCGAATTCCGCCCCACTCGCCTTTCCCTTCGATGATCGCGTTCTGATCAGCAGCGGACAGCTGTATGAAGGGCACATTCATTGGAATCTTCTGCGACTTACAAAACTGCCGCAGTTCATCCATGGCCCACTCATGTTGTGGCTTGGTCCACGGTTCAACCGCACCTTCTTTCAGAGACAATCCTGGATTTGGAATTACCAGATCGATATCAAGCCCGATTGTGTTACCGAACCCCTGACAAGTCGGGCAGGCTCCGAAAGGATTGTTGAAACTGAACAGTCTCGGTTCAGGTTGAGCGTAGACAGTGCCGTCGTACTTGCAGGCAAACTTGTCAGAAAAGTTTAGTCCCGTCGGGTTGGCGCCGGCTGTTTGCACGACGGCGTTGCCGTGTCCTTCCTGAAAACAGATTTCAAGGGAGTCCACCAAACGACGCCGGACATCGGGCCCGGCAGTTAAGCGATCGACGAGCACAAACACATCGGTGAAGTCGTTTCGCGTGTAATCATCCGGCGTACTTAACTCGATCGTCTCACGGTTGTGAAACAGGCGAGTGAATCCGCGTTGCATCAAGCTGAGGATGTGCGCTGGGACCAGATGTCGAGAGACGGATGTTGCAGAACGGCGAGATGATTTTGACTTCTCGGTCTTTCGATCGGGATCCGATTGGTCTACGCCCGCAAGTCCCGCACCGGCGGGAAACAGAACGTAAAAGCGCGTGCCGGGTGCGAGTGTCGCCAACACTTCGTCTGCGACGGTCTCAGGAGAATCGCGATGAACCTCTCGACCGCAAAGGCGACAAAAAGTTCTTCCAACCCGAGCATAAAGTAGACGCAGATAGTCGTAGATCTCAGTTTGCGTTCCAACGGTCGAACGCGGATTGCGCGTCGAGTTCTTCTGCCGAATAGCTATAGCCGGAGCGATGCCTCGAACTTCATCAACATCGGGCTTGTCCATTCGCTCCAAAAATTGGCGTGCGTAGGCAGAAAGAGATTCAACGTAACGGCGTTGTCCCTCGGCATAGATCGTGTCAAAGGCGAGTGATGACTTTCCAGAGCCGCTGACCCCGGTGACGACGGTGAGTTGGTTGATGGGAATAGAGAACGAGATGTTCTTAAGGTTGTGAACCCTGGCTCCCCGTACTTGAATTGCTTCCTCAGGCATGATCTCGAACCAACCGGTCTATCTGCGTGGATTCACACAGACGTCAATTTCGCGACCTTCGCAAACCTCGGATGATACCTTGAAAATCTGTGGGCGCGAAATGGAGTAATAAACGGACAGTACACTTGAGCGTTTGAAGGGGTGACCGAACTGCCTACTGTTGACACGCTGTTGAACTGTGCTCGACAATGCGAACCCCTATGAAATCACCTCGCTTCCTACTCCGCGGATTCAAAAGACCAAATGAAGTAGCCTCAGCGGCCCTTGGCAATCTCGAACGCCAGGTCCTCGACGTGGTGTGGCGACGAGGCGAAACAACGGTCAGAGATGTAGTGAAGGCCTTTGGCGAAACCATTGCTTACACCACCTTGATGACTACCCTCGATCGCCTTTACAAAAAAGGATTGTTAGAACGCCGCAAAGACGGTCGAGCGTTTCTCTATAAAGCCGTGGTAACGCGCGAGGAGCTTGAGCAGGGAATCGCCGAGGACGTCATTGAAGGGTTACTCGGCGCGCCCAGAGTGGAACCCGTACTGGCTTGCATTGTTGATGCTGTTAGCGAGCGCGATCTCGAAGCGCTTGACGAACTCGATCGGCTAATTCAGAAGAAGCGACAGGCCTTGAAAGAGAGAGAGTAACAATGTTCTTCCTACTCGGAATTTCAGTCATTCTGGCCGTGATGTTGGTGCTAAACACCTCGGCCGCGCTCGTCGCTGGATTGGTCTGGAGACTGGCCAGGAAGCGGATCAGCTCGTGGTCGCCCGCCCGCAGCGCCCTCGCGCTTTTCTTGTTGCGAACGTTACCGGTGGCGATAGGAGCAGCAAGTGTAGTTCTTCTGTTCGCTCCGGCCTTCTGGATTCATGAGCCACGACAAGGATTTGAGTCTATAAGTTTCAATCTTGGTTTGATGGCCGCGATCTCACTTTTTGGAATTCTGCTGGCGGTTTTTCGTGGACTGGCCGCTTTTCGCGTCACCGGTCACCTGGCTGCTGATTGGCTTCGGAATGCTGAACCTATCAGTCTGCCGAAGGTCAGGATTCCTGCCTATCTTATTGAGCACCGATTTCCTTTGATTGCTGTGGTGGGTGCCATCAATCCCAAACTCTTCATTGCGCGACAGGTAGTCGAGTCGTTATCAGCAGAAGAGCTTTCCGCAGCACTCGATCATGAAGCTGGTCATATCACTTCCCGCGATAACATCAAGCGCAGTCTCATGCGGTTGTGCCGCGACATGCTGCTCATAGCTCCATTTGGTCGCAGCATGGACGCCGCATGGATCGTCGCCTCTGAGACAGCAGCTGATGAATATGCTGCACGGAAAGGGACGCGAAAAGGTCTCGACCTTGCTTCGGCCATGGTCAAGATCGCGAGGATGATTCCTGCCGGTGCCCGACCGACTATGGCTGCCGGCGCGTTCCTGGTAGGCGATGAAGGAAAGATCGGTTTTAAGACCCGCGTAAGTCGTCTCTTGCAGATCTCACAGAGCCATACCGCGCGGACCGCATTCAACCCTTCCATCGCAGCTATACTGAGACTGGCTCCGCTGGGCCTCATCTTGCTTGTCATTGGAATCATTGCCAGCGAACCTGAGATCCTTTCTCAGGTACATGGCGTTATTGAACACACCGTCAAGGTTCTCGACTAAAACTCTAGTCGCAAATCTCATCTACGAACCCTAGTAGTAGTTTCGGAACAGGGCTAGTCTGTCCCGTCGTTTTGGCCCGACTCGTAACTCCGAAACCTCCGGGTCGCTCCAGCTTTCTCAGCCCATTGTTCGATCACATTTGGCCGTGCGGCAGGCCCCTAACAACGAAAATGAGCGTTCTTCCGCTTCGTTTAATGTTCTTCCTGGTTCTAACTTTATTCGTTCCGATGATCGTGTCGGCGCAAAGCTCGTTCGGAAGAATCGCTGGTGTAGTAAAAGACCAGAATGGTGCCTTCGTTTCTGGCGCGGTTGTGGCGCTGGTGCACTCTCAAACCCTGATGCGAACCACTCAGTCGGATGCTGAAGGAAGATTTTCTTTCGAAGGTGTGCAAGGCGGTTCGTACGAAGTCAGAGTTTCGGGTAATGGTTTTGGGACGCAGACGTTGGCGGTGCAGATCGCCGACGGACAAAGCATCAACGTGTTGAGCACGCTGACACCGAGTTCTATTGATAATGAAGTGACGGTTACTGCCGAAACCGGTCAGGCACAGGGCAGGGATCGAATTCCGCAAGTGGTCAACATCATTCCTGAAGAGGATTTGCAGCAAAGGACCACTACAGTTCTCGCACAAGTTGCTGACGAAGAAGTCGGAGTTTCAATGCAGAAAACCAGCCCCACGATTGGTGCGGTTTTGGTTCGTGGTCTGACTGAGGTGGGCGTGTATGTCGATGGTGTCCGCTACACAAACTCTACGCAACGTGGCGGCATCAACACCTTCTTCAACTTGAATGAACCCACCAGCCTAAGAACGGTTGAATTGTTACGTGGTCCGAACACCGCGCAGTATGGTTCAGATTCGCTGGGTGGAACCGTACAGCTGGTCTCACGACAACCCGAGTTTGGTTTTAACAATCCGACAGTACGCGGAGAGTTCAACACGATCTTCAATAGCAGCGATCTTTCTTACGGGAGCAACGCACTAATCACTTATGGAACTGAGCGTTTCGGAATTCTTGGTAATGCCGTTGCTCGTCGGGTGAATACAGTGCGCGCTGGCGATGGTCTCGATAGCCACGCAGCAGTCACACGCTTTCTTGGTCTGCCATCAGATGTGTTTGGGACGCGCCTTACGGATACAGCCTTCACGCAATACAGTGGCACTCTTCACCT
>DATBMP010000550.1:0-5213 GCA_036554845.1 Pyrinomonadaceae bacterium | reverse complement strand
CTAAACGTGGTTCCCCAGCCGGCGTCGGGCACAAACCGTCGGGTCAAAGGCATGGGCAATACATTCATGCCACTCCTGTTGGATCTCTCAAGGAATGCAGTCCACCACAATTGCCGGGTTATGAAAAGGCATACGTTCTTTAAGGACTAAAGTTCTCAACATATTACCAAACGTGACTATCCCTTTGGAGTGCGGCGGCAACGCCACGCTTTGGATTCCAACGGGTTGGCTTTGCGGGCTTGGGACTTGAGTCCTGGCTCTGCGCGCTCAGCGTCTCGGCGATCTCCGCGTCAGCTTATGTCTCGACTGGCGGGACTTGGACACTAGACAGGAAGCGCGGAGATCACCGAGACGCTGAACACGCAGAGCCACAACTCAAGTCCCAAACCCGCGTCCGGCTACACAAAACCAAAGGCCCCACAGCCAACCCGCAAATCGACAATCGACATTCAACCATCGCCAATACTTTAACTTCCACAGGACCAAAAAGTTACGGTCAATCACAACCAATACGAAATCTTTTCTCCTGAGAATTGTCGATCTCGGACCAGCCATTCGTCGTACGTTTGAGAAACAAATTCGGTAGCTTGATCGGAACTGGAGAACACCTGCCATGAAATACATGTTGCTGATCTATCTTGATGAAAATGCGTGGTCCCAACAGACCGAATCCCAACGACAGGAGATCTACCGCGAATATCGCCAACTTATTCAAGAGCTTACCGACGGCGGCCATTACCTCGCAGGTTCCCAACTGCAACCGACGACAGATTCAACCAGTGTTCAGGTCCGTAACGGAAAGCAGTTGATTACTGATGGGCCATTCGCTGAAACACGCGAACAACTCGGCGGTTATTTCCTGGTTGAGACGATCGACCGTGATGAGGCGGTGAAGATCGCCGGTCGAATTCCCTCAGCGCGAGTCGGTACGATAGAAGTGAGACCGGTCGCATGAGTCGTTTCCATTTTTTTGGAATGATGAAAGGGAGCGTTTACATGAAGTACATGTTGCTTGTCTATCTTAATGAGCAGTCGATGAGCGATTCCGAAAGGGCAAAGTGCTACGTGGAATCAGCGCAACTTGCTCAGTCGATCAAGCAGAGCGGCAACTACCTCGATGCTTCTCCGCTGCATCCGATTGCTACTGCCACCAGCGTTCGAATTCGCGACGGCAAAAGCATCGTGACGGATGGTCCGTTTGCTGAAACACGCGAGCAGTTGGGTGGTTACTACTTGATTGACGCCCGCGATCTGGATGAGGCAATCGCCATCGCCGAAAAAATTCCGGTAGCCAAATTGGGCACAATCGAAGTTCGGCCGGTGCTCGAAATACCCGGTCTCCCAGACTAAAGAGTCAACAGATTGGAGATGAAGATGAACGCGACAACTATTCAGTCCCGAAAGAGTCTTTGGGTAGGACGCATTTTGAGTGGCTTTGCGGTGCTTTTCATGGTGTTCGACGGCGTGATTAAACTGTTTCAGATCACGGCGGTAAAGGAAACTTTCACCCAACTCGGATATCCGACTGACCTTGCAGTGGGCATTGGCATTCTCGGATTGATATGCGTTGCGATCTATCTTATTCCACGCACCTCGGTCCTCGGCGCGATCTTGTTAACAGGTTATCTCGGCGGGGCAGTTGCGACACACGTGCGGGTTGGTAGTCCACTCTTCAGTCACCGTCTATTCCCGATCTATATCGGCCTATTTATCTGGGGCGGACTCTATCTGCGCGATCGAGGACTTCGTAATTTGATCCCGTTTCGCAAGGAAGCGATTCAGTAAATGTGTCATCCATCGTTGTTGGTTTTATGATGATGATCGGATTTCGCAGCGACACAATCATGGGCCAATTTGCACGGAAGACAGCGGGAAATATTGAAATTAGTAAAGCAGTGCATTTAGAGGGCAACTATGCTTTCGTCAATGGTCTCAAAATGTACTACGAGAGTCATGGGTAAGTGATTGACCACTCGTCGTGTTACACGGCGCATGGACCAGTGTCGAGTTTTTGCGGCGTAACCGTACAAAACTCATTTCTTTAAAGGAGAACGAAATGACTTACGTACTATGGATTATTCAGATATTACTCGCGCTACTCTTCCTATTTGCCGGCGGCACAAAATTAGTTCTACCAACAGAGGTGCTGATGGCGATGGGATCACCAAATCAAATTGTGATGCCAGGCTGGTTCATCAAGTTCATCGGTGTGGTTGAAGTTCTCGGGGCGCTAGGTTTGATTTTGCCTGGTCTGTTTCGAGTGAAGACTGGTCTAACACCGCTGGCTGCTGCGGGACTGGTCGTGATCATGATCGGCGCGACCGCGGTCACTTTGGCAAGCGGTGAAGTAGCGGCAGCGATCTCCCCAATTGTCATAGGCCTGCTTTGTGCGTTCGTAGCTTATGGACGATGGAAAGTGGCGCCTCACAGCGGTAAAACTGGCAGCGGCTTGCGACCTGTATCAACGGGAACATGAGAGCAGCAACCACCTGCCAGGAGACGTAAGAACTGAAACTTCCCGACAACTTTGCCCACAAAAGCTGAAAATCCTACGTCTCAATCACCAGGCTTCTGCCCGGTGTGGATGAGAATGGTTGATCAGACTTTTGAGGCAAGTCCCTACCCGATAGCAAAGGAATAGCAATGGAACTAAATCCGTATCTTTTATTCAGTGGTGACTGCGAGGAAGCGTTCAAGTTCTATGCACAGACCTTTGGCGGCAAGATTGAAGGAATGAGTACCCACGCCGACACTCCCTCTGAGCAACATGTACCTGCTGAATGGCGGAACAAAATTCTTCATGCACGCATGGTGATCGGCGACCAGGTCTTAATGGGATCTGATGCACCACCGGGGCATTATCAGAAACCGCAAGGCTTTTCAGTGTCCATCAGAGTCAAGGACGTGGCTGAAGGTGAGCGAATTTATAAGGCGCTGGCCCAGGGTGGAACCGTGACGATGGAATTTCAGCAGACTTTCTGGGCCGTCCGTTTCGGGATGTTGGTGGATCGATTTGGGATTCCATGGTTCATAAACGTAGAGCGAGATCATGGGTGAGTGAGTTCGGAAATTCCAGTTTCGTGACGCAAACACGGAAACTGCAATCAAGCGAAGGAGATGCAAATGAGATTCATGATGTTGGTTAAGGCGAACAAGGATTCAGAGGCCGGCGTTTTGCCTACCAGGGAAATGCTGGAGGCGATGGGCAAGTACAATCAGGAACTTATCGATGCCGGCGCGTTGCTGGCTGGCGACGGGCTTCATCCAAGCTCAAAGGGTGCACGAATCAAGTTCTCGAATGGAAAGACGACGATCACTGATGGTCCATTTCCCGAGACGAAGGAGTTGTTGGCCGGTTATTGGGTCATCGACGTCAAGTCCAGGGACGAGGCAATCGAATGGGCCAGGCGCATTCCTTTTTCTGAAGGTGAAGAGGTCGAGATACGGCAATTGTTTGAAGTGACAGACTTCCCCGCCGATATTCTTCCGCCCGAAGAAGCAGCGCGCGAGCAGGCATTCAGAGACAAACAAACTAAGGCGGCTAAACGGTAGCTTTACCGCTCTTCGTAGCAGTTCGTGGATCGTCTTACTCGTCCGAATCGGGAAACGATCCACGAAAGAAGACAAAAGGAGAATCGAATCCGCGAGCTCCCGCTTAGCGGACTGACAAACTTAAAGGAGAGTGTATGCGTTACGTTGATGGTTTTGTGTTACCAGTTCCAAGTAAAAATATCGACGCCTATCGCCGGATAGCACAGAAGGCGAGCAAAGTGTGGATTGAACATGGCGCGCTTCAATATGTCGAGGCGGTGGGTGACGATCTGGATGTAAAATTTGGTGCACCCTTTCCCAAGACAATCAAGACTAAGCCGGGGGAAACAGTAGTGTTTGCGTGGATCGTTTACAAATCACGCGCCCAGCGAGACAAAGTGAACGCGAAGGTGATGAAGGATCCGAGGCTCGCTGCAATGATGCAGAAAGGTGCGGTGCCCTTTGACGTCAAGCGAATGCTGTTTGGCGGATTTAAGACGATTGTTGATGAATAGAGTTGAATTTAGCCCCAGCCTTTCAAGGCTGGGCTGATCGATCGCGGACGGTTGTGTCGCGTAGCGACTAGCGAATTGCATTGATACCTTGAGAGTTCGATCAGGGTTCGGACGTCGCTACGCGAAGCAATCCAGGAGCGAACCGTGTTTCCAAAACTGACTACTGACAACTGACCACCAACCACTGTCCACGAAATGATCGTCCATCTAATCGACGGCACCTATGAGCTGTTTCGGCACTTCTACGGACTGAGACGTTTTAAAAAGACGGACCCGGCGTTTGGAGCCGTCGCAGGTGTCTTACATACCGTTACCCAGATGATCGAAGGTGGCGCTACACATCTGGGTGTCGCAACCGACCACATAATCGAATCGTTTCGCAACGAACTATGGCCGGGGTACAAAACTGGAGCCGGAATTGAACCGGTACTTCGTGCGCAATTTGAACCTCTCGAAGATGCGTTGGCAGCCATGGGCGTCGTCGTGTGGGCCATGGTTGAGCTTGAAGCAGATGACGCGCTTGCCTCCGCAGCACACCTTGCAGCAAGCGACGATCGCGTCGAGAAAGTCTGCATCTGGACCCCTGATAAAGATCTCGCACAATGCGTAGTTGATGAACGAGTGGTCCAGATCGATCGGCGCAAAGATCTGATCCGTGACGCAGCAGGTGTTCGATTGAAGTTTGGTGTTGCTCCTGAGTTTATTCCTGACTATCTCGCGCTGGTGGGCGATGCGGCGGATGGTTATCCGGGAATCGCCGGTTGTGGACCTCGAACAGCGGCCCAACTAATCAACCGCTACGGTCGCATTGAAGATTTTCCGAATGAGGTGTTACGCGACAAGAAGGACCGCGCACTCTTATTCAAAACACTGGCAACGTTGAGGACCGACGCACCGTTGTTTGATGATGTGGAAGAGTTGCGATGGCAGGGACCCACCGCGTCATTTTCGTCAGTGGTTGAAAAGATTGGTGACGCGCGGTTGGGAAAACGAATTGCAAAGTTGGCGGGTTGATGATTGTGGAATTTGGAAATTGGAAATTGGAAATTGGAAATTGGAATTTGGGATTTTGATCTGGTTTGTCAGTGGTCAGTGGCAGCTGCCAAAGATATCAGGTTGGGAAGGGTGGTTTACCCCCGCTGGTTTGGTGGCATGATCTCAATCCTT
>DATBMP010000214.1:0-6176 GCA_036554845.1 Pyrinomonadaceae bacterium | reverse complement strand
CTTTCCCTTGAGGTCGTACGCCGCCACTTCGAGTAGCACACGCTTACCCTCAACGCTCTTTCCACCCTGATTGACCAACTTGACGATCTCAGTTCGGACCCTCCGCACAGGTCCTACAAGCCCATCCCGCAACCGGTCGCTTTCAACCACGACGCTCGCCGGTTGAGGTTGCAGGGCAGTGTTCTTGGCAGTAAGACTCGACTGAGCTGAAGTCTTGCCCGCAAGAGATACCACTGCCAGAAGGGTCAAGATTACGAGACTGCGATTAGACATGGCTTAGGCTCCTGAAAATTTTTGAGGTCTCTGAAAATGGGACAAGCGGGCGGTTATGGGAGGCAGATAGCCTGGCTACCTCCATAGAAGAGCCGGCTTACCGCAACGGCGGCAACGTCATAGTAGCGGGTTAAACGATGTTTGTCTAGTGCAAATAAGGCTTTTTGGCCGCCAACAATGCCGCTGAGCAGGGTGGGGCTTGACCTGATTTCATGCGCCTCGAGCTGAGGAAAAGCTGGGAAGAGCGTACTAAGATGTTGCACCGGCGGCTTCGTCGACAAATAGCCCGTCGGCACGCGCGGATGTGAAGAGGGCGCGGGCTGCTGTGTAGACCTCATCCACGGAGATTTCAGAGATCTCAGCACTCGAAATGAAGGTGTTCCGATTGCCAATCGGCAGATAACTACGCGGTGCCCGCTTGTGTAAGACAACAACCACCGGCGTACCCACCGCTGCAGCAATGTGCATGGGACCAGTGTCATTTGAAACAAACACCGCCAGGCGGGCTTGGGCCGCAGCTAGTTGGGCCACTGTGAGGTTATCGAGAACCACTGTGCCCTTTGGGAACGACGCCTTCAACTGGCGCGAAAGAGGCGCTTCTTCCGGTCCAAGAAATAGCACGACACGCAGCTTGTCATTTCTAATGAAGTAGTCGGCCAACTCAGCAAATTTTTCAACCGGCCAACGTCGAGTTGGATGGCCAGCGCCAGGAAATAACCCAACAAGGGGAGCGCCGGCATCTGCCTTTGCTTTTTTCAATAACGCATCGATCGCTTTGTCGTCACTTGGTCGTGATTTGATTCTCGGTTCACGATCAGCATTCTTGACGCCCAGTGGAAGCAGAACATCGAGATAACGATCCACGAGATGCCGTTGGCGATGATCGCTTTCAATGGGGGGCCTTGGTTCAAAGTTTGATAGGAAGTCCCACGATCGTGGCGGCCTTCGCGAAAAGAGCCTTTTAGGAGCGCCAGATAAAAACCCGAGCAGATTGGTTTCAGACAAACTGTGGAGATCGATCACAAAGTCATACTTCGCGCGCCGCATATCTCTGACGAGACCAAAGATTCTCCAAAGTGATTGAATCTTTGAGCCGTCACGGAGTCCCACGCGATCAACGGCCAGGACCTCATTCGCAACTCCCGCAAGCTTAACGATCTCCGCCCCAGGTTTACCGACAGCGACTGTCAAGCGAGCATGAGGAAATCTTTTTCGCACAGCTCGAAGCGCAGGTAGGCTCAACACAACATCTCCCAACTGGCCAAAGTCTATGACCAGTATCTTGTGCGGGTTGAAGTTTGAGTCTTTCAGCGTTGCCAACTAGATCTCCCGCAAGTCACGTCCGGTCATCTCGGTTGGTTGGTCCAACTCCAAGAGTTTTAGCAGAGTCGGCGCGACATCTTCCAACGCGCCACCTTCGCGCAGTTTCAAACCCCGCGATGCTTCATCGATGAGATGAAACGGGACCGGGTTAGTTGTATGGGCCGTGTGAGCTTGACCCGTTATTGGATCGATCATCTGTTCCGCATTGCCATGATCCGCGGTAATCAGAGTAATGCCTCGCGCTTGTCTGACTCCTTTGGTGATCCAACCCAGGCAGATGTCAACGTACTGACACGCTTCGATCGTCTTATCGAGCTTGCCCGTGTGACCGACCATATCGGGACTAGCAAAGTTAATAACGAATACATCAGTCTCACCCGCCTCGATTTCACGCAACACCTTGTCGGTGACTTTAAATGCTGACATCGCCGGATCCAGATCATATGTAGCGATCTTTGGAGACGGCACGAGCAACCGTCGTTCGCAATTAAACTCCTTTTCAACACCACCGTTGAAGAAGTAAGTCACGTGCGCGTATTTCTCAGTTTCAGCAAGCCGGTAGTTTCTGACGCATACCTGGGCCCAGACTTCAGCTAACACATTTCGATTCCCGTAAGGTGGAAAAGCGATCGGTAAGGGAAAGGTCTGGTCGTACAGAGTGAAACAAACAAAATCAATCCGAGGCCGATTAGTAATAGGAAATTCAGTAAAGCCATCCATTGTTAACGCTCGAGTTAACTGGCGAGCACGATCGGGTCGAAAGTTGAAGAAAACCACAACATCCCCGTCGTTCAGAGTAGCTACTGGATCCCCATCAGGCCGCGTAAGCACGATCGGTTCCACGAACTCGTCCGTAACTCCCTGTTCGTAGGATTGACGAAGCGCCGCTAATGGATCTGAAACACGTCGTCCTTCAGCATGAACAAGTAGATCGTAGCCACGCTTTGTTCTTTCCCATCTTTTGTCGCGGTCCATTGCGTAGTAGCGACCCACCAATGTGGCAATCTCTCCAACGCCTATCTCTTTGATCTTCTCCTGCAACGTGTGAACGTAATCGATAGCAGACGCCGGCGGGGTATCTCGGCCATCCAGAAAAGAGTGAATGTACACACGGTCCAGATTATGGAGACGGGCCATCCGAAGCAGTGCGTAAAGATGGTCAAGTGAAGAATGAACCTGCCCATCAGATACAAGACCGATGAGATGAAGCGCGGTGCTTCGGTTCTTGACGGTTTGCATAGCTTCGAGTAGAGCTGGATTCTGAAAAAAGGCTCCGGTTTCGATGTCGTAATCAATCCGAGCGACATCAGTACGAATCACTCGACCTGCGCCTAGGTTGAGGTGACCGACCTCAGAGTTACCCATTACTCCAGCCGGCAAGCCAACGCGCCGCCCCGATGCCTCGAGTAAGGTGCGTGGATAGTTTTCAGTCAGCTCATCGTAGTAGGGTGTTTGAGCCAGTGCGATGGCATTTCCTTCACGCGTCGCGGAGTACCCCCAACCGTCGATGATGATGAGGGCTATTGGCCCACGCTGTCTCTTCAAAGAGTTCTCCTCAAGCAGGTTTAGTTTAGATAACGAATTACGAGTTTGGATTAAATCTTTCCATCCAACGATCGGGTTGGGCAAGTTCCTTAAAACCGAAGCGGCGATAAAGTTCGTGCGCATCTCTGGTAGCAAGAATCCAACGTTTCAGTCCTTGCAACTCGGGATGCGTTACGATCACTTCCATCAGCCACTTGCTCAATCCTTTGCCACGATAATCCGGCAAAATAAAAACGTCTCCCAACCACGCGAACGTAGCACGATCTGTTACGACGCGTGCGAAGCCGACTTGCTCGTCACCTTTGTATAAACCGAAGTTCAACGAGTTGGAAATCGAACGTTCCACTGTTTCAAAACTTCTTCCCTGTGCCCAATACGAATGGGTCACGAGATATTCGTGAATGACCTCGAGGTCCAGTCGTTGCGGGTCGGTACTGATAGTGAACTCGTCCTTTTTCCATTCCTGATTCATAGAGTTTCACACAAAGACCATTACGAAGAAAAAGAGCGCAAAGCTCACTCACCTTTGCGCCCTATCATTGTCAAATGCGTTTAGATTTTTAGCTAACGAACTGACTGGGCGCGTTTTTTTCGAGCGCGCAACTTAACCGCCTGCTCAATTTGAAAGAATGCAGCGCGGCCAGGAAACCTCGCCGCACCTCTCAGGTCTTCTTCAATTCGCAGCAGTTGGTTGTACTTGGCGATACGATCGGTTCGCGACAGCGATCCCGTCTTTATCTGTCCGCAATTGGTTGCAACCGCAAGATCCGCAATAAATGGATCTTCAGTTTCGCCGGAACGATGCGAGGCCACGGCGGTCCGTCTGTGCGTTTTGGCGAGTTCAATGCACTCCAAAGTTTCAGTCAGGGTCCCGATCTGATTGACCTTGATCAGAATGGAATTCGCGACGCCTTCATCGATACCACGTTGCAGGAAACTCGTATTGGTTACGAATAGATCGTCGCCGACTAGTTGAACTCGCGCACCGAGCTCATCAGTTAGCAACTTCCATCCAGGCCAGTCATTCTCGGCCATTCCGTCCTCAATCGAGATAATCGGGTACTGGTCGGCCCAGGACTTCCAAAACTCAACCATCTGTTGACTTGAAAGTTTACGCTTGTCGCTCTTCTTGAATACATAAGACTTGCCGTCAAAGAATTCACTGGCGGCTGGGTCGAGGGCGAGGAGGCAATCGACACCTGCCTCATATCCTGCTTGAGTCACAGCTTCGAGGATTGTCTCGATGGCCTCTTCGTTGGATCGAAGGTTTGGAGCAAAGCCGCCTTCATCACCAACACTCGTTGCATACCCTTTCTTCTTCAACACCGTCTGCAATATGTGAAAGATCTCGGATCCGATTCGCAGCGCCTCGCGAAAGGTAGTTGCACCCACGGGAACGATCATGAACTCCTGAAAGTCGACGTTGTTATCCGCGTGGGCCCCTCCATTGATGATGTTCATCATGGGAACGGGTAGCGTGCGTGCATTTGGACCACCCAGATATTTGTACAGCGGAAGTTCGAGATACGCGGCGGCTGCTCGCGCGGTAGCCATCGACACGGCCAGCAGGGCGTTCGCGCCTAGTTTCGATTTATTGAGAGTGCCGTCGAGACCGATCAAAACGTGATCAATCTCAGCCTGGTCCAGTGCGTCCATCCCCTCGACTTCAGGAGCGATAACGTCGTTAACGTTCCGCACAGCTCGCAAGACACCCTTGCCTCCATATCGCTTTTTGTCGCCATCTCGCAGTTCAACCGCCTCGTGTTCACCGGTTGAAGCTCCTGATGGCACAGACGCGCGGCCAACTTCTCCGCCAATCAAAGTAACCTCTGCTTCGACAGTGGGGTTGCCTCGCGAATCAAGGATCTCTCGCGCATGAACTTCCTCTATCCAGCTCATAAATTTAGGCCTCGTATTTTTGATAACAGATATTGATTTCTCAGGAACGCCAAAACTCTACCATCGCATGCGGACGAGATTGAAACGTCACTGTCGGTAAGTCGGAAATCAATTGGTGGCACGCAGCGAACTCGTGGCTACTTTTTTTGGTGTAGTTTCAGTGGGCTCCTGTAACTCTAGTCTGACTCGTACCACTCTGCGACGTTCGACACGATCGATAGTGAACATCAGACCATTGTGTTTCACGACCTCACCGGGTCGCAGCACGTGCCCGGCCGCAGTCATCAGGAAACCTGCGATGGTTGTATAGCCTTCAGATTCAGGAATGTGCAGTTGCAATCGACGATTCAGATCTCGTACAGCCAAACCGCCTTCCAGAAGGAATCTGCGGTCACCAAGTTTCGTGATCTGCTCATTCACCTCTTCATCGTGCTCATCTGAGATCTCACCCACGATCTCTTCCAGAAGATCTTCCAGCGTTATGATCCCTTCGAGACCTCCGTGTTCATCCACGACGAACCCAAAATGGATCTTCGCCTTCTGCATTTGTCTTAACACGTCGTCGAGGCGAGCGGTATCAACAACGAACAGCGGTTGCTGCAACACATAGTCCCAACGAAAAGTTTCCGGGCGCAGAAGATAGGACATGACGTCCTTGCTGTGGATAAATCCGATCACGTTATCAATCGATTCGCGATAGACGGGGAGTCGTGAGTAGCGGTGCTGTTCAAATGCTTTCGTTATCTCTTCAAAATTGAACCCAGCTGGAATTGCTGCCACCTCCGTGCGAGGGACCATCGCCTCGCGCACGGTCGTGTCTGAGAACTCGAATACTTTGTGAATTAGCCGGCGTTCTTCAGCACGAAGGTGGCCACTCTCGCGAGACGTGTCGACCAACTGTCGAATCTCCGCTTCGGTATACGAAGCAGCATGTTGTGCTGAAGCATTGAGACCGAAGAGTCTTACAACTCTAACGCTTGCGGCATCGAGTGCTCGGATGGGCCATCGAAAGAACCAATAAAACGCCTGCAGTGGCATTGCTATCGCCAATGAGATCTTTTCTGCTCGCTCCAATCCAAGCAACTTCGGAGCTTGCTCCCCAAGAACAATATGGAGCGCGGTGATGATCGAGAACG
>DATBMP010000164.1:0-5969 GCA_036554845.1 Pyrinomonadaceae bacterium | reverse complement strand
TTTTCCGATCAGCAGTCGCACATTGGTCCAGCGTCTGCGGGATATGGAAAAAGATCGCTTCATCACGCGCACTGACTACGGCGGTAACCCCCCACATATCGAATATGAACTGACCGAACGCGGTCGTTTGCTGTTGCCATTGGCGGACGCTTTCCGACATTTGGGGGAAGTATTGGGTTGTAGTGAATGTGAAGAAAGAAGGGTTCGCTTAGGTGATTACTGCAGCGCCTGCCCCAAGAATCCTGAACTGCCACTGGAGAGCCCGGTCTCTCGAGCCGTAGCTTCCCGCCGCAGACAAGACGATTCGATCGTTCTCCTTTAAGCCGCACTTCCGTCCGCCGCTCAATTATTCCTTGTTGAAGAGCCGAAACGTGATGCCCGCGGTGACTCCAAATGGATATCCGGGGGTGCCATGAATTCGGTTAGCGCCTTCGAGCGGTTCATTACGCAATCGTGAAGCAAAGTAATTTTGTGTTTCGAAGTAACGCTTGTTCGTTAGGTTGTCAATTGAGAGATCCAGATCTAGCCACGGTCGGATTCGTTTGGCGACGGCGAAGTCTATAACGTCCAAACCCGAGGCTCGAATCGAGGCGTCGAACGGATCGAGACGGTAGTTTCCAGTGTGTCGATATCGAAGTGAGGCAGTGAAACCACGATAACTATCCAGCGTCACGCCACCGTCTGCAACAGTGTGAGGTGAACTATCCACATATTCTCTTGGTGCCGTACCGCGAAAGAATGAGTTCATTACCTGAGTAATACCAGCATTGAAAGTCAGAAAGCTCGAAACTCGTACTGAGCTTTTTACTTCGTAGCCGTACGAGCGACTAGCACCCTTAAACTCAAAACTGCCGTCGTCGGGGATGTAAACCTGTTCGTTCGAATGGTCGATTAAGAAGAGGTCACTGCTGAGAGAGAACCTCATCAAGTTTGTTGCCAGTCCTAGTTGATAAAAATCGGTCGTTGCGAGTTTTGGCGAGTCGGGTCGTTGTATCACGCCACGGGCGTCCTGACTATTTATCCCTCTGCCATAGTTGAAATAGAGACTAGCAGGAATACGATCAGTGGGCCTGAAACTGATACTAAGTTTGGGTTGGAATTTTCCCTCTCCGTCTGCGCCGGTCACGGGCTCATTGATTGTGTCGATGACATCATCAACTGCGAAACGAAAGAAATCGAAACGTAGTCCACCTTCGACGTGCAGGCGTCCCTGCCACAGATCGATGCCTTGCTGAAGGTACCAGCCTGGATTCGCAAGTCTGACTTGAGCTTTTGTAACAACCTCTCTTGGTACTCGATCCAAACGAGTTGAAAGTCCGACGTTGATTTGACTAAACAGCAGGCTTGCCCCTGCGGTAAACAGCGCCTGGTTCTCTCCCAGCTTGAATGGTCTGAGATATTGAGCGTTCGCTCCCTCTTGCAAGCGCGAGTCGTGTTGTTGAATGCCGTCGCCGTTGACGGGATCAGTCAAGAAGAAGGTGAAGTTCGAAAACAGATCGAACAGGGAGCGCATGACGAACCCGTCAGCTTTGAAACTGCTTCCGTCGACCCAGGTCTTTTGATAGTAAATAGCGCCAACAAGTGTGCGCGCTTTCCCACCGTTCGTAGGATCGATGAAACCAAACCGGTCCAACTCTCCCGTTGCAACCTTGTCGAGGGGAATTTGTCCAGAAGAGAAGAAGTCGTGACGTCCGAGATTCAGTTTGAATCCGAGCGTGTGATCCGGTCCCGCGTGCCAGGTGAAATTGCCGGTAAGGTTGTCGCGTTTGTAGTTCAGTGGACTAATAAACGGCCCATCGGTCCGGGACATTTCGTACGCGACGAATGAATCGACATCTTTGATCTGCGGACTGTAGGCGAGAAAATTTCGGTAAGCATTGAACGAGCCACCTTGGAAACGCAACGTTAGTTGATCCGGAAGGCTCTCTCTGAGCCGAATATGAACGACTCCTAATCCCGAGAAGTCGCCGTATTGCGCACTGAATGGTCCATTAAGAATAGCGACATCTTTAACCAGTTCAGGAGTGAGACTCTTTAACTGTCCCAGGTATCCTTGTCCATGACCCTGAGTCCCCTGGTTCTGTTGTACATCGTCAACCAGAATCTTGAGACCACCGTTCACCCCACCATGGTCCAGATTAAATCCAAACCGCCGCACCTCGAGCGACTTTCCGCCACCTTCATGTTGTCCCGCATTGATACCGGCGTTCAGGGTGTGGAAGAGCTGGTCATCACGATTGAAAAGGGTGTTCTTGTAGATCGTGTCGTTGCGTCTGTCGATGGTCGGATCAAGTGACGTGGCTTCTATTACGACAGATTCATGGATTGGTGGAATGACGTAGGTTACCCGAATCTGAAGATCTGTTGTGCGGTCTTCACGACTGAAGCTCGATTCAAGCGTTTTTAGGTTTTGAGCTTCGAAACGGACGGTTATCGGCTCGTTCGGGATTGGAAAAGTGAATCTACCTTCGGGGTCACTAAGGCCACGCTGCTCGCCCACCGAGGAGCGCACGATGATCGACACTCCTGGGACCAGTTCGTTCTGCTGCGAGAGAATGACGCCGGAAAGAGTTCTTGAAGTTGTTTGCGCGACAGTTGTCTGCGCGATGATCACGCTTTGTGCGACAACACAAACGAGAAGAACCATTCGAATCAATTTCGGATTTCGGATTTCGGATTGCGGAATTTGGAACTTGTTGTTGAAAGTTCTGAACAATGTGGAATCCTCGTAGGAGGCGGCCCTCCGTGCCCGCCTGACGTTTAATTAAGAGATATTCTGGTTGAGGCACTCAACCGAGGTGGTTCGCGCGTCTGATTCAAGTCGGCGAGCATTTTCCTGGCATTCTTCGTTTGGAGCAAGTCAAACGACGAGTTGATTGCGCAGGCGATCTTCAGATGGCGTACCGCCCGGTCACGCAGGTTCAAGGCTCGATAAATCATTCCTGCGTGGTAATTGATTCGGAAATCCCTGGTTCCCGTACGTAATGCTTCTTCAATTGAATTCTTTGCCTTCGCCAGCTCGCCTTTTTTGAAATAGGCCCAGGCGAGAGTGTCGCAAGTAAAGATGTCTTTGCGTTCCTCATACTCCCGTTTGGCAAGTGCAAGTGCCTGGCCCAACTCACGATCGTGGTCCAGCCAGTAGTTCACCATGTGTCGCCAGGAATTCTCAACGGCTGCATTCTCTCGTTCCATCGATTCGAAGAGTGCATAGTTCCGGGTTGCCTGATCTTCTTTTTCCAGATGTGCGTAAAGGTCACCGAGAATCAAAGCTGCATCAGCGGACGGACTGCTTAATTGAAGCTGCTCGTATGCCGAGATTGAGCCTTGCACATCTCCTTTGACAATCAAGAGACGGGCTTTCGCTTCCATCGCAAGGTGATGTCGGGGAAAGATCTGTAGCGCCTGGTCGAGTTCATTTTCTGCTGCTGACACCTTTCCCGCATTGATGAGCTCGCTTGCCAGATGCACCCGGCACCATGCCATCGCTTCCGGATCATTCGGATCAGCTGCCTTCACCGCCGCTCTCATCGCCTGGACTGCACCATAGGTATCGCCGTGCAGCGATCGCAGATACGAGACCCGCGCGTATGAAGAACTGTCGGGACGCAAGTCCATCATTTTTTGTGCGGCCCTGACTGCCTCGTCGTAATCTCCCAATTCAACATATGCATCCGTAATCTGGCCCCAAACGTCGTGGTCGTCTGATTGGATACTTAGTGCCTGATGTGCCGTTTCAAGCGCTGCCTGGAAACGATGATTTGTTAGTTGCAATGTGGCGCGCAGTTTAAGTGCATCGTAGTTGTCCGGTTCAACTTGCAATGAACGTGCGATGGCCTCTTCAGCTTTGCTATTGAAGCTAAGGTCGGCAGTTTCTCTCGCTTTCATCATGTATGCAGCAGCGAGTTGGTTGTAGCCATCGGATTTCTCCGGAGCGCGATCGATCGCCCGCTGTGCCAGGAGTATTCGTTTCTCGGCTCTTCCCGGAGCTGATACCTCACTTGCTGCCGTAATTGAAGGTTGCAGAGACGCAACTGAAAACCACGATCGAATACTCAATGAAAGAACTGCTACTCCCGTCAGTGACAATGCAACAAGTTTAAGTGTCTTCATTTTCTTAATCCTGTTTGATTAAAGAGTGCGGGAGGTTCTCCCACACTCTTCATCGAGTTTGTAGTTAAGGTAGTGGAACCAACGCGTCCAGTGTGTGATGTTCGTGCGGGCTGCTGCTCGTGCTATTTCCAGAGTGTGGTGTTCCGAGATAAGGGAAACGGATCAGAAACGGCACGTCATTGTTCGCCACGCCATCACCAAGCGTGTTGTTTGGCGGAATATTCGTTGCAGGCGTGAAAGGAGTTCCACCTGCCACTGCGCGCAATTCAATATCGACCACGTCATCAAACACGCGCCGGCCGTTCGGGAATCCGGCGACGTCACCACCGAGAAGACCGAGGCGGCTAGGATTTGCCGTCGGCGGAATCGCGACATTCAGACGCATCATTTCGTGAGGTCGCCCGTCTGAAAGAAAGGTAGTGTAGTTGGGACCGGTAACGCTGTTTACAGGAATGCCGGTCGCGAAGATCGCCACCAAATCGTTTCGTGGCGCGGGCGGAACACCTACGCCAAACACGGCACTCAATAGCTGGGCCAATTGTGGATCAGCAACAAATTGCGCGAACTGCGAATCATTCTTGGGAGACGAGGCGTTGAACCGGTCTTTGAGTCTCAGCGGAACGATCAACTCATTCACCAGCGGTGAGCCAAGTCGTGAAACCTGTTGGAATGGTCCGATGTCGAGTGCATTGTCTTCGTCGTCATCAAATTCAGTTCTCAGAACGCGTAGCTTCTGCCTGCTGGATACTGCCCAAACTCCGACCACGGCATTTGACGCAGTTGGACCGCTGGGAACGGCTCCATTCCGAGTCAGATCCTGAATGCGCACCTCGAGGGCGATTGTGTTTACGTTGAATCCAGCTGTGGAATCGATTCCGCCAGTCGTCCCGATTGATCGCAGCTTGAGAGTATCGAACACGCCGCCCACATCGATGTAGAAACCCTCATCTCGTTGACCAGCGAAGACCCTGCCGCCGTTTGGTAGAGGATAGACGGCTTGACGAGCCAGCACACTTTCATAGTTCGGCGTTGTTCGTTCTCCAATGTTGTTGGGAGGAGTAACGAGTCCTCGCGCAAGGACCACTCCTTTTCGACCGGTGTGTCGATCGATCCGGGTGACTGAGTACGTCTGAGGTTCGTTATAGTCGGGATCGTCGAGCGATGTGATGAGTGGTTCAATTCCTCCGCTGCCAGCGAGAGCCTGATTAGGGGCCGCCATGCCGAGGATTGAATCAGGATTTCTGAAACGCGTTCTGAAACGAAATTGGTAGGTTATGTCTTCGACGCCATCACCGGTATTGTCGATGTAGATCTCATAGAGGACCGTGTCGTCAAACTTGTAGAAGTGCGGTCCGCCAGAGGGTTCTTCAAAAGGAATCCAGTTGGCGATTAGTGTTACGAAACCGCTTCGTCCGGGTTCTGTACTTCGGAAGGCATATGTATCGGTATTGTCGGCCAGTGGGTCAGCGACAATTAATGGAGCTTCACGATGGCTCGAAGCCTCTGATGTTGTGGTGGTCCAACTCAACGTCAGCGACAGAACCAGTGCGCTGAGCAGGAGAGCGGAGAGAATTCCTTTGGCAAGTCTCATATCAATTCCTCCGTGCGAGATTCTTTGTGGTTGAAAGCCTCACGTGTTACCAGACAGACTGCCGTCCTTCGAGCGTAAACCCGTTAATCAACACCTTCAGTTGTTTTGATCTAGACGGCCCTAGTCGTCGAGAGACATGTGGGCGTTTGAGCTGGGGACGCTGTAGTTACGAGCGGGTGGAGGGTTTTGGATTTTCTGAGGAAGGAAAATTTTGAAACTTTGGGCGGGTGGCGCTCTTTGGAGTGCGGTGGCAAGCGCAGCGCGACAC
>DATBMP010000538.1:0-4050 GCA_036554845.1 Pyrinomonadaceae bacterium | reverse complement strand
GATCACCAGGCCATTCTTCCTTGCCAAACCGGAGATCACACTCCTGAGCCGCGTGATGTCCGCTCGAGCCTCCTGGATGTTGCGACAGATGCCCGTGCCGACTTCCACCATCGACTGAATCATCTCGGGCTTGATCTGTTCGCCCAGCAACATCTTGCCTTCTTCCAGGATCTCGACGACATGCGAACGCAACTCGCGCGTGCGTGGGTCAACGATCTGAAACTCTTCTTCGATTCCCAATGTGAACTGATCGAACATCAGTTTCGCTCCTTTCCGGAAACTCTCCGGAACACTTCCCTGCTAAAGTTTTTTGACGTCGCAATAGTAGCCGAGTTGGCATTGGCGGGGATAGCGGGTCAGGTAGTTCAAGGTTTTACTCAATCTTTTAGCTCGGTCTCGATAATGCGCCAGTCGGGCTTTTTCGAGCTGAAGTACTCATGACGCCAGTGCTTTACCGCTGAGTTGACCGAGTATAAGGGACTATAGAGGTCGAAATGGACGTGCCAGAGGGCAGGCGATCCTTCGGTATACAGAAAGTGAAAAACTGCCCGGGGCCGACCTCGTTCGTAAAACCCGCCACTCACCGTTTTTCTCTTAGCAAATAGTCGAGTGAAGTCTTTTCTCCGGTTAAGCGTCGCCTTGATTCCCGGCCATGCCGTGAAATCGATGCCGACACCTCCCTCACCGTAGACGTTCTGAACCTTCCGTACGAAGTGCCAAAGGTCCTGGGCGTTCAATCGTTGCATTAGCAGCAGCAGTGCTTGTTGTTTGTCCACGGAGAGCGATTCGAATGCCGCCTGATCAGTGGGCCAGTTCCAAAGGCCGGCGAGCTTTCCACTTAGTCCTTCACGTGCTTCGGAAGAGAGGCTTGCCCAGGTAAGACCAGCATCAGGAGAAGAGTCAACTTTTTCTGATTTAGAACTCACCGGATTTTGTCGAGACTTGGACGTCGTCGTGAAGAAGAAGAGATAACCGGCACCAGACTCATTGAAACTTAACCTCAACCTAATCAATTCCGGAATCAAGAAAGGACACCTTAGGGTCCCTGGTCTCTATTCATTTCCAGAAGATCGTCACGCCAGCACAATCGACAATCGACAATCGACAATCAACAATGACTTACCTTTCACTGATGATGTACGTCGGCACCATCCCTCCGCCCGAGGTTACGTTTGCCAACTCCGTGGATGAGAGTCGAGTGAAGGCCGATCCTACTCGACCGTTGAACAACAGTGGGTCGAGATCCACCAGCTGTTCAGAAAAGTCTATTGTTCCGTCTTCCCGCAACGCCGGAAACGGCTCGCGCGCCGTCGGGACCCGCTCCTGCACCAGATAGTCACCGTCTTCGAGCGCCGCATTCAGCGCATCGATCCATCCATCAGCATCAGCATTCCATCCGATCGTGATTCCGTGACCACCGTAATCGTCATTTGGTTTTAGAACCAGGCGATCGCGATTTGAGGTAACGAACTCGATAAGATCGGTCTCCTTCCCCTGGTACTCTGTCTTCTCAGCCCGAACGATTCGCGTCCAGGGAACATGCGCCGCAATTGCCTCTTGCTCCCTGGGTGTGAATAGCCGGGAGCGACGCTGATCTGTCAGAACCGCAAACAATGCCTTCTTGTGAATCAGTTTCGAAACAAAACTGTTGACCAGGCAGACGGCTCCATCACGATAGGCATTAAGCAACGCTGGATAGTCATCCATGATTGGCAAGTACTCGCCGATCAAGAGTCGTTTGTAAACAATGTCGATATCGAACTTGCCGAAGCGCAGCCGACCCGTTGAGTAGTCCAACTCCTGCGGCGTACAAATGACTGATGGATAACCCTCACTGTCAAAAAATTCTTTGAAGAGTTCAAACTCCTTTTGAGTGGGTACGCCTGGCAAATCAACAATCGCGATCTGCGGGGGCCGCGCGGGTTTCTTTCCGAGAAACTCATTGAATGAGTCCAACAAAACATCGAGCATGTACCGGCGACCATAGAGCGCTCGCAGGTTGAATCTCTCCGTGAATCGCTTCATTACCGGCAACGAAGAAAAGATGTCATAGGCCGCGTCGGCATAAGCAATTCCTGCCGGACTCTCGCCATTCAACTCAACAAAGCTGTAGGCCGACCCGGTGAGAAACGAATCCAGTCGCGAGGTTGGAGAGACAGCTCGATAACCGGGATCGATCTTGACAAGTTCGCGCTCGATTGGCGTCAGACCGAGGTCATCGACGATTGTCGGATCTTTGATCGCGGCGTCCTTCACTTTTTGAATGGCGGACCAAACTGTCTCGCAAGCAGTGGTGATGCGGGCGAAATCTTCCTCGGTAACGAAGTGAGGTCTGAGATAAGGCGAAAGGCGACGACCACCGAAAATCAGTTTGGACCGCTCCAGACCATCATCGAGTACCTGTCTTGACTCCTCGGCGAGGGCTTTGTCCTGTAGCAGATCGTGGTAATGGGTAACTGCGCGTCTCAACATGATGATGACTAAAACTTCAGCTCTCCTCTCGATCACCAACTACCGAATACCTATACGTCGCTGCCAGCGCCAGGAGTGCAGCTACGCTAAGTGTGCCCGGGGCAAGCAGCGGGTTCGCGCCTCCCAGTGCTTTCAGAAACATTTCGCCAGCGGGTGAGTTGGGATTGATCTCTTTCTCCAGCTCGAAGTTGCTCGAAACATGTAGGTAGATGCCCAAGAGACTTCCCAAGACCACGACGCCCATACAGACTCGCAGAATTCTGATCGCAGTTCTCTTTCGACTAAAGATCACCATCAGAACCACGAGCAAGCCTAAACCGCAGAGCACGAATGCAAGCCATTGGATCTTATCCTCTGTGTGGTTAACCAACCACAGTTCCACCAATGTTCCGGCGAAAAGTAGAGTCGCCAGTATCAGCAGAAACACCCGCAACCGTCTTAATACTTCAGCGGCGGTCATGAAATACCCAGATAGGTTTTGGCAATCTCTAGTTCCGAGGCTGAGATCTTGTTGCCAAGCTTGGCAAGAAGATCTTGAGGAGAAGCATAGGGACGACCAGCGATGAGCTCTTGGGCTTCTGCTGCATCGAGTCCTGGAATCTGCTGAAGTGTGGTTGCGTCGGATTGATTTACATCGATGGGTACAAAGATGTAGTTCTCGTATTCCGCTACCTTTTGGGCGTCAACATACTTGCCGATCTCTCTGCGAAACTGTTGGATACTCTTGTAGGGACGATATTCCTCGAACTCATGAACCATACGATTGCCAAGTCCGGGAATTGCGGCCAGGAGTTCTGCCTGGGAAGCAGTGTTTATATTTAACTTCTTTCCGGGCGTTGCTGTTGTCGTGGTTTGCGTTGCGGCTGGTGGTGCAGCTGGCGAGGCGCTTGGCGAAGAAGAATAAGTACCACTCCCCGTATCCTCATTAGTTTGATTGCAGCTCGCGACAAAACAGACCGCCGTAATCGCTAATACAATTGTTAACTGACCACGAAACGCTTTAAAAAGCATGGCTATCCCTCCCATTTGAATGTGCGATCATCTTTGTTAGGGGTTGTGGGCCATTATACGCAATTAGCGAGCATTAGTAATTTGGTCGCGTCGGGTTCATTGTTGCGAGTTCCGCTGTTTCACCTCCTCCGCCACCTCTTGTTTGATTTCGCCTTCAAGACGTTCGGTTTTGATATCGAGTCTAAGCCGGTTGTACAGGCTCATGTACTGATTCGCACTCCAAACCAGGGCGAAGAAGCCGATTAGATAACCGCGCCAATCGGTGAAGAGCAGTTGGAATCGAGTTATCGCGAGGAAGAAGAGGGCCACGTAGTGACTGAAGCAATACTCGCAGGTGAAGAGGTAGAAGAACTTTCTGGCAAGCCAGGTACGAGAATTTTTGCTGCGCTCGATGCAGTACTCGCGCGGCTCGCGAAAGAATTCTTCGTGAGTAACCGTCCAGGAGATGCAGGCAACCGGAATAGCCAGGACGAAGAGATAGATCAGCTGTAAACGAATACTTGTCATTGGATACTGAGCCTTAGCTTTATTGGATGGACGATAACGATTGCCGGCTTTGCACAAAAA
>DATBMP010000138.1:0-4139 GCA_036554845.1 Pyrinomonadaceae bacterium | reverse complement strand
CGATGTCTTCAGGTGAAACTTCGATCGTGTGGTGCTTCGAGTGAATGCGATCAGCCACCACCCGAGCGAACGGCCGTTCATCGTAAGCAGGATCTGCGAAACCAACGCAGAACGTGTCGATCTGCAGGGTGTGCTCCGCAGCAATCGCGCTAACAAGACTGGAATCCAGCCCGCCACTCGTAATTGTTCCCAACGGCACATCGCTTACCAAACGTGCGACCACCGAGTCGGACAACAACTCTCGGCCTCGTTCAAGCAACTGGGGTGTTTCCGCGCCGCCCGTGATTTCAACTTCCGGCGACCAGTATTTGCGTTCCGTGAAGCGTCCGTTCTCGCAGACCATCACTGTGCCCGGCGCGATCTCTCTGATGCCTTTGAAAAGCGTCTCCTCACCAGCCACGCTACGAAACGCGAGATACTCCGCCAGCCTGTCGGTGTTTAACTCTCTTGGCACTGCGGGATCAGCGAAGAGGGATTTGATCTCGGAAGCAAACAGCAACCGGTCCCTGGTGTTGGCGTAATAAAGGGGCTTAACTCCGAAACGATCGCGACCGAGTAGTAGGCGGCGACGGCGTCCATCCCACAAAGCAAATGCGAACATACCGCGCAGATGGCTAACGAAATCATCTCCCCATTGTTCGTACCCATGGACCAGCACCTCGGTGTCGCTCGCCGTAGTGAAAGTATGACCGGCAGTTTTGAGTTCCGAGGTTAGTTCGCGGTAGTTGTAAATCTCTCCATTGTTCACGACTCCGATGTCCCGGGTCTCATTGAACAGCGGCTGGTAACCACCTGCCAGATCAATAATGGCCAAACGGCGGTGACCGAGAATGACCTGCTCGCCGGTCCACAGTCCTTCCCCGTCAGGTCCACGATGGTCCAACGAATCCATCATGCGCCGGACAACCCATTGGTCATCCGCCGTCACTCCGGTTGAGTTATAGCTTCCGCAAATACCACACATAAGAATTACTGACTGCCAACTGACTGAACTGCTACGTCTGATCGAGTGAACCGGTGCTTACCGGCCGCGGACAATGGAATCGCGTCTGTTTCGCGCACTTCAACCGTTAACGCTGCCGGCGTCAACGCCTTGATCTGTTCTACAGCCTTAATCACGGTTTTCTCACGGCGCTCGCTTGGTCCAGAGGGAACAATCCACAGCGTGATGTGGTCCAGTGACGTTTGATGAAACTGAAATGTTGCGATGCCTTCACTTCCGTACATCAGATGTGTAAAAAACTCCCCGTGGACAACGCGTCCATCGGGCAGAGTGAAACTGTCGCTGATGCGTGCCACGTTCAGCTTCATGAGCGGAAAATTATTTCCGCAACCACACGTTCCGGCTGCTAGTTCGCCACAGTCCTCGTTCCGGTAACGAATGAATGGCATCGCATAGTTCCAGAGCGAAGTCACCAGCAAGGGTGAAGGGTCCTCTGGTCCACCTGCCAGCTGATCCACCTCAAGAACAACGTAGTCTACATTGACGTGCATGCTGCCGTTCGAGCATTCCGCGGCAATGTTCTGAACCTCGCTGCTGCCATAGCAATCGTAAGCATGGCAGCCGAACACGCGCTCGATGGTTTCGCGTTGCGGCAAGTAAAGTTTCTCTGCTGTCGTAAAGACCCCTCGTAGTGGTCCAACGCGCTTGCCAGACTGTTCGATGAAATCGGCAAAGCGAGCGATGGTGGATGCGTAACCAAGCGCTACGGTCGGTTGAAGAGAGGGCCAGCGCTCGAGCCAACCTTCCATCTCTTTTGGTCCCGAATGAAAAGGATCAAACTGGTACATCCGCCTCACTCGTTGACGTAATTCAAACTCCGTGCGCGACATCTGTTGCAACCGTTCGTTGCTGCCCCAGAAAAACGCGATCATGTCGCCCGGCCGCCAACCGCACTGAGTAAAGTTGCGAAACGTTCCAGCTTCCGAGGCGTCCATGTACAGACGATCTCGATAGAAAGTCACCGGCACTCCGGTTGAACCGCCGCTGTGATGAACGGAAAGACTCGCCAGCGGCACATCGTCACGCACGAGATCTTTTCCCCGTTCGCGAAGGATGTCCTTGGTGAGAATCGGGAGTTGCGCGAGATCTTTAACGCTCCTGATGTCACGGCTGCCGATTCCCAACGATCGAAACACTTCTCGATAATAAGGGACGTGGGCTTCCGCATGGGCCAACAACTCCGATAGACGCCGGAACTGTTCAGCCCGAACTTCATCCGCTGTCAAAAAAGGCGCCGGTGCGATCTGGCGCAGGAGCTTTAAACTCTGAGAGCGTCGCAGCCACTGCAAGCCAGACAGAGCCAGGTAGCCTGCCAAACTTGAGCTGCGAGGACCGGCGCTGTTGTCCCCGCCCGCGTCTAGCTTTTCTCCGTTAACGCTCATGAATAATCGACTAACTCTGAGTCGTGAAGTCGGTACCACCTCGCGGTAGCGGGTGGATCGTCCCAAATTGCCGATTGATTATCGACGTTTGATGCCATTCCGGAATCGGGGCTTTGCACAAAAGTCTTTTAGGTACGGCTCGGCCGCACCCTTGCGGTAAGCCTGCGGCTTACCGTGATTCCAACTAAACATCAGGCTATGCCTAAACTGTTCCATCTTTGAGGCACAGCCTCGATCAAAATATATGAAGGTTCGGTAAGCCGCAGGCTTACCGCAACGGTGCGGCCGAGCCGGAACTCCAAAAAGGACTCTTTCTACAAAGCGTGGAATCGGCAATATCGAGGATCCAGCCGCTTCCACGATGTAGTACTGACTCTCATGCTCAGTTTTCATACCAGTCTCTACCCCGAGGCGGTACCGACTTCATTACCGGCCTCACCAACTAAGCCCCGGATGAAACCGGTTGCAGAGCATCAGCAACTGGCGCCACTGTTGGCCGCTGCACAGTCGCTCCATCCGCAAATGTTCGATGCCACAACTCGAACATAAATAAAGACCACAGTTGCGCCGAGTGATCGCGACGATGCTTCTCGTGCTCGTCAAGCATTAAGTTTACGTAACCGGGATCGAAGTAGCCGCGCTGTTCGGTCTGCTTCTCCGTCAATGTCTCTCGTATTCGTCCACGCAATTCAGAGTTGATCCACTGCGGAATGGGAACGCCAAAACCCTGCTTCGGTCGATCCAGGAGTTCATCCGGAATCAGTCCGCGCACCGCCTGTTTGAAAATATGCTTCGTCGTTAACCCTTTTAATTTCAGCGCCGCCGGAATCCGCGTCACAAACTCGATCAATCTGTGGTCCAACAACGGCACGCGAGCTTCGAGCGACACCGCCATACTCATCCGGTCAACTTTGGTCAGGATGTCGCCCGGCAGATAGGTTTTGCTGTCAAGATAAAGCAGCGGGTCAACCGCATCTCCGGTGTGAATCTGCGCAGCGTAGTTACGAAACTGCGTCAGCATTTCGTCGCGTTCGTGCAACTTCTTGCCGAACTCGAAGCTGTAGAGTGATCGCCTGGTCAGCGAGGTAAACGTTGAAATGCTATCGAGGTATCGGTCCAGCGGTTCAAGAGCGATGTTGTGTAAATAGTTTCGACCGCGTGCTCCGTGCGGCAGATTCCTACTTAGCGGCTGCATCACTCCCTCTCTCAACACTCGAGGAAGTTTTGCAAAGCCGCTGCGTTGACGGTCCACGACATAACGGGTATAGCCCGCAAACAGCTCGTCACCACCATCGCCGGAAAGTGCGACAGTAACGTGCTCTCGCGCCAGCTTCGAGACCATGTACGTCGGGATCGCGGACGAGTCCGCAAACGGCTCATCGAAGTGCCAAACAAGTTCGTCGACAATGTGGCAAATATCCGGAGTGACGATGAATTCGTGGTGGTCCGTACTGAAGTGTTTGGCGGTGACTCGCGCGTACTTCAACTCACTGTAACTATCTTCATTGAAACCGATTGAGAACGTCTTCACCGGTTGCGTCATCGCGCGGGCCATCAACCCGACGACAGTGCTCGAATCCACGCCACCAGAAAGAAACGCGCCTAGCGGCACATCGGAAACGAGTCTTACGCGCACCGCCTCGTCTAACAGACGACGCAGCTCTTCGAGATACTCGTTCTCGTCAAGGCTCTCGAAGGGTTCAAAGTTGAAGTCCCAGTATTGCTCAACGGTGATGCGCCCGCCGGCAAAAGTG
>DATBMP010000119.1:0-3463 GCA_036554845.1 Pyrinomonadaceae bacterium | reverse complement strand
GTAATGAATACCGGCTGAATCAGATTTGGTTCTGCGGTTTCCTCAAAGAGTTCAGCCAGTTGGACTCCCTCAACCGAGTCAGCTCGAGCAGATTGTTCCGGCGCGAACTTCTTGATTGCCTGCCGCATTGAGAGTCGTTCGAACGGCTGTTCGAAATTAATAGTTTGTCCGTTGTAAACGACGTGAGTGTGTCCCGTGACTTTGAAGACCGTGGCGCGAAGCATCTCTTCACAAAAGTCCATCATTTGGTTCGCATCGGCATAGGCCCAATAGAACTCCAACATCGTAAACTCTGGATTGTGAGTACGATCGATACCCTCGTTGCGAAAATTTCGGTTGAGTTCATAGACCTTTTCAAACCCGCCAACAAGAAGTCGTTTTAGGTACAGCTCGGGAGCGATGCGTGCATAAAGATCTATGCCGAGCGCGTTGTGATGAGTCCTAAACGGTCGTGCTACCGCACCTGTTGCCTGCGGCGACAGCATCGGCGTCTCAACTTCAATAAAGCCATTTGCTTCAAGTATGTGTCGCAGTTCGCTAATCGCCGCCGCGCGTCGTTGAAAGACCTCGCGTGGAGTCAGTTCGCCTTTCTCTCGTTCCAGTTTCAAACTTCCCGCGATGAGATCGGCATATCGTTGCCGCTGTTTGATCTCTGGATCGTGAATTCCGTGCATCTTGTCAGGCAGCGGCAAGAGTGCTTTCGCGAGAAACTGAATTGTCGTGACATGCACGGACAGTTCTCCGGTCCTGGTGATGAAAAGATAACCTTCCACCCCGACGAAATCGCCATGGTCCAAAAGTTGGAACAGCTCCCAACCCTTTCCTTCGTCCTCGCTTGTTGTGCGACTTGAATTATCAAAGGCCTTCACGTCAGCTTTGCGCACATAGACTTGCAGCCGCGAAACACCATCAGAGAGGTGCATGAAGGCAGCTTTGCCCATAATGCGAGGGGGCGAAGTGATCCGTCCGGCAAGCCTCACGGTGATCTTGTTTAGTTGTTGATTAGTTAATTCGATCTCTTCAGGGGCGGGTTTTTCGCCTTCGGTTACTTTCGGTTCGTAGTCGCGAAACTTCTCGACGACGGTAGAGATAGTGTCATCGTGCCCGGATTCAACCACCTGAGTGCGCTCAAACTTATTCGGATAGGGGTTACCGACCAGCGCGCGTAACGACTCAAGGTGTTGGCGACGCACCAGCGTCTGGTCATTCTCTTCAAGAAAAGGTATCGGCAAGTTTTCGTCTCCCAATCAAAGGCGCTGATTATATGCGTTGAGGATTGCCAATTGCCAAGTGCCGATTGGTTCTTGGGAAAGCGTCGCCGTGATGCTAAGAGTTCAAGCAGACAGTGGCTGACTCACAAACAACCAATCGGCAAATCAACAATCGGCAATGACTTCAATTGGCAATAATCCTTCCCCCTCTGCTAGATTGGTAACTACTGATGAGACAAAAGATCGTGACCCTGGACGAGGCTCTCCGAGAGCGGGAACGTCTGCGTGCCACAGGCCTTTGCCTCGTTTTTACGAATGGGGTTTTTGACCTCCTTCACGCAGGACATATCCGGTATTTAGAACAAGCTCGAACTCTTGGGGACGCGCTGATGGTAGCCCTTAACAGCGACCGCAGTGTTCGTGCACTCAAAGGTGATTCTCGGCCCATCATCGCTCAGGACGAGCGTGCTGAAGTGATGTCAGCATTGCGATCGGTTGACTACGTAACAATCTTTGATGACATTTCACCACGTAAACTGATCGCCACGCTCTTGCCTGATGTATTGGTCAAGGGTGGCGACTACGGACTCAATGAAATACACGGGCGGGAAGAAGTGGAAGCTGCTGGAGGGAAAGTTGTCTCGCTCCCTTTTATTGAAGGAGCCTCAACCAGCGGCCTCATCGAACGCATGAAGAGGGCAGTAAGCGAGAAGTAATGAGCAGTACAGCAGAATTAAGGACCACCCTCCAGGTTGCGCTGCAACGCGTAACTGAAACTCCAGAATATCAAGAACTGTTGACCGCGATTCGAAGCGGTTCGCGTGTCATCTCGGTTAGCGGCCTCATTACCGGCTCTGTAAGAGCACTGGCTGTTGCGGAGTTGCAACGCGACACCGGAAAACTTTTTAGCGTAGTGGTCCAGAGCAATCGTGACCTCGAGACATGGGAACGAGATCTTCGCTTTTGGTACTGCGCACTTGCCGGTCAAACGGATTGCGACGAGGAGGTATTGATCCTGCCAGCCTCGGAAAGTGATCCCTACGCCGGTTCCTCTCCACACCCTGAGACGCTTGAAAAACGCGCACTAACTCTTTGGCAGTTGGTCCGACATTCACCAGGGCTCCTTTTACTCACCTCTCGAGCTCTGGCACGAAGAACAGTTGCACCAGAGGAATTGGCACGCGCCGGTGCCGTATTAAAGCGCGATGAGGATTACTCTCCAGACGACCTTGTTGATCAACTGGCGGCCTGTGGTTATGTGCGACAGGATCCAGTGAGTACCGTCGGAGAGTTTTCAATTCGCGGAGGAATTCTTGACGTTTGGGCTCCCGGCAACGCTGCCCCGGTTCGTATCGAGTTCTTTGGCGACACGATTGATTCAATTCGCGAGTTTGATCCCGAAACTCAACTATCGACCGAACAACTTCGCACCGTTGAGATTGCACCGATGCGCGAATTGTTAGTGCGTAATCCCGATTTCAGCTTCTGGGCCGAAGCGGCTCGAGAACGTTGGTCCGATCCTCGTTACTATCGCGCCCTTCGCGATCGGACGGCATTCGCCGACGAAGGCGAAGCCTTCGCTGGTTGGGAATGGCTGATACCGCTGGTCCACAACGTCAATGCGACAGCTTTTGATTACCTGAAAGACAGTGTCCTGGTAGTTGATGAACCTTCGACGGTCGATTCGTATCTCAGCGATACGTATCAGAATCTTCTCGATCGCTACAATGAGACTGATGCTGCCGACGACATTGCGTTGCGTCCTGACGAACTCTATCTACATGCGGATGAGTTGCGAACAAAACTGTCGCAACGTCAACTTGTGGAGTTGCGTACGTTAGGCCGTGCCGCAGCCGAAACTGATCAGGCACTGGCACTTGAAGCCGAGGCGCCGTCAGTCCAATTGGGAAGATCCCGGGGCGTTCGCACACCTCTTTTCCTTTTCCCCACAGAAGAGAAAGCCTCCGAGTTCGAATGGCGAGTTCAATCGGTAATGCGCTACCACGGTCGAGTTGCCGATCTCGCCGCCGACATTCGTGAAGCGCATGAACACGGGACCACTACGGTGTTTGTAATGCCCAGCCCGGGTTTGGCTGAACGTATCACAGAGATTCTGGGCGAGTATGACGTCGTTGCTTCAGTGTCTACTACTGACGAGCCGACGCACATCACAGATGTTTCGCTACCGGCGCATGCGACTGTGGGCCGTCTAAGCGCGGGCTTTGAACTGCCTTCTGCACGTCTGGTACTCC
>DATBMP010000110.1:0-9444 GCA_036554845.1 Pyrinomonadaceae bacterium | reverse complement strand
CCGCGTCGATTCGCCACGTTAGTTCCATCCAAAATTCGTTCTCTTCCCAGACCTCGCCGGGGTTGGAACCGCGAGTATCATCAACGTGTTCGCCCGACCGCTCCTTCGCGGCTCGCAGTACTGGCTGACGAAATCCCAACCACTGCGAATCGTGTGTTTCGTACGAGTGTAGATCGTGACGCTCTGGACCAAGACCCATCGGCAGAACGTAGTCGGCGAAGTATGCAGTCTCGTTCCAAACCGGAGTCAATGCGACGTGACAACCAACCAGGTCTTCATTCGTCAACACCTCGATCCAGGAGAAACCATCCGGGTTTGTCCAAACCGGGTTGTAAACACGCGTGAAATAAACATCCAGCTTGGAACGTCCTTCCTTCAAAAAATGTGGCAACAGGAAAGAGAGTTCGTGCATCGCGAGTGGATACTCTTTGGGCCACGTGGTCTCGTTCCACATCTTTGGGTGAGGCGGCGTGTAAATCGGTTTGGGAACAAACTTGTTCCAGGCATTAGGAAACACGCTTCCTTCGGTGGCGACCGCACCCAGCAATGCATTCAGCATGAACAGACAGCGCGCAACCTGCCATCCACCGCTATTGCCTGAAGCAGCGCTGCGCCAGTTATGCGAACTGAATCGTGTTCCAGCTGTCGCAACGCACTTCGCCACTGCCTCGATCTGTTTCGCATCGACTCGTGACTCTTGTGCTGCGAACTCGAAGGTGTACTCGCGGTACAAGTTCTTTAGTTCCCTTTCAAACGTTTCGAATGTTGGTTCGAGGTCAGGGTGTTCGGAACTCAAGAACTCATGCCAGTTCCACCAACGTCGCACAAAGTCCCGGTTGTAGAGATCGTTTTGAATCAGGTAATTCGCGATTGCGAGCAGAATTGCGGCTTCAGAACCAGGAAATGGTGAGACCCAGAAATCTGCATGAGTCGCGGTGTTCGAGAGTCGAGTGTCAAAAACGATCAACTTGGCGCCGTTGGCCTTGCCGTCGATGACGCGTTGCGCATGCGGATTAAAGTAGTGACCTGCCTCGAGGTGTGAACTGATCAAGAAAATTACTTTCGCGTTCGCATGGTCGGGACTGGGACGATCGAGCCCCATCCAGAGCTGGTAGCCTTCGCGGCTTGAAGACGAGCAGATGTTGGTGTGTGAGTTGTGCCCATCGATTCCCCACGCAGCAAGGATGCGTTCGGTAAACCCGTCTTCCCCCGGTCGTCCGACGTGATACATGATTTCGCGACGTCGGTCCTCGAGAATAGCTTTGCGAATACGTCCCGCAAGATCATCCAGAACAGAGTTCCAACTGACAGGTTCCCAACGACCAGCGCCTCGTTTTCCGATCCGTTTCAGCGGATGGAGAATGCGGTCGGGATCGGTTACTTGATTGAGTGTTGCAGGACCTTTCGCGCAGTTGCGACCACGGGAACCGGGATGTTCCGGATTGCCTTCGAACTTTTGTATTGCACCGGTCTCTTTATCGATGTAGGCCAACAAACCACACGCCGACTCGCAGTTGAAGCAGGTAGTGGGAACAAGTGAGTAGTGACGTTCTTTTCGTTCGGGCCACGCCTTTGAGTCGAGTTCGGTCCAATTGTCCCAACGTTCTTTTGGTGGGAATGCTGCGAGATTGATACGACTCGGGCCGGGATAGAAGGTCTCGCCACTTGATTTCTCTTCGCCGCTGTCGCTGAGCTGGTTCGAATCTTCAAGAGTCATAGAACTTATCCGCTAGTTTGTCGGACCAGTAATTCGGCTTTTGATGAAGATGCATAACTGCTGCGCGAGCATTGCCCTTGCCTCAGCGGAGAGCGATAGCGCCGCATTCAAAACCTCATCGTAGTCAGCCGTCATTTGGGAAACCCTCTATGCGAAATCTCATCAACTGCTAGCGTCCACCCGGCCAACGCAGGTTCAGCGTTTGCCAAATCACCGCTATGGAAAATCCTGGGATTCAGCGGCTCGGCTGAGCGATAAGCTCGCACGACCATCTCTCTGAGCACATCGACGTCCCAGACGACTAAAGTGCCTGCCGCGAAATAGTCAGCGCGTTTTCGTGCAAGACGTTCCTCAGCAGCTGGTCCATAATCCTCTTCACCTCTTACTTCGACTGCGAAGATTGGAGCCCCTATAAGAAATTGAGCACCTCTTAGCTCACCTTTATAGAATGCAGCGTCTGGACTGAACGAGCGCCGATGCGGGAGGTCAACGATAAAACCCACGTTGTCGGGAAAGGCATAACCACCTCCGATATTCCGTTCATAATCATCCAGGCTTCGGTAAATACGACCGGCAGCTCGGCCGGGTACTCCTCCGGTGGGGGACATAAGTACCAATTCTCCATTTACGATTTCGGCCTTGCCGTTCTCAGGGACGCGGTAGAGGTCGTCTATGGTCGCTTCAGTTTTTGAGGTCATTTGTGTGAAGCCAACCTTTCAAGCGAATTCGTATAGGAGTTTAACTCTCGCCGTTGCACCAACCCAGTTGGCGCTTTCTTACTCACTCTTCCATTTCATACAAGGCTTTTTGCAAGGGCATCGACAGTTCTTTGTGTAAGTCACGTTTCGCATTCAGTGTTCACGCAAGAGGAACCGACTGTCCTGCCTGCACATACGCATTCTCGTAAAGCATCAATCCAATCAGAGCCAACGGTGCCGCTCCGATACCAACCCAAGGATCAACAACCTCAAGCAATGGCAACCACGCCAGCACCCCACCAAGTATCGAAAGACCCGTTCCGATCCAAAAGTCGTTCCGGAATCTATTCTGGACCATCTCCCAAACCGCCAGCCTCGCGTGGGCGGTCGGATGGACCAGCGAGATCTCTCCGGCCACCATCAGCAAATGCAAGAGGCTTGTCACCGCTAGAATGGCCATCAACGGAAATACGCCTTCGCGAGTATCAATCATTCCGGAAAGGGTGTCGCTATTTGTAGGAGGAAGGAACAGGACCATTAACAAAAACACTGCTGAGCCCAAAAGAAGTGACTGGACCAACAGGTGCGGGGGAAGCAGCGGGTTCTGCCACATATCTCGAGCTTTAGCCTGTGCGAACAGGTACGCGGTGTAAACGGCCGTAAAACCAGCCAACGGAATTCCAGGGATCATTAGCCATCGTTGCCAACTTGTATGGCCCATCAGACTGGCAACGAAGTGAATCAACAGGACCAGTGAGTAGCCTGCAATAATGAACGCGCCTCTTACTAACCAGCTTCGCCATTGCGGTCGAGTAAAAATGAGATAAAAGCGTTTGGGATGTTCAAGATCCCAAATCAAAAGTCCTCCTGTGATTCCCAGAAAAACTCCAGAGACGATAGGCGTCACCCACAACCACAACGGGCCATCCTCAGAGATGACTCCGAGCAAAACAAGCAGCGCAGCGACGAGGTAAGCACCGGCCGCGATTCCTTTGGTCCAGGTGTACAAACTGACACGCCAATCCCAGGGAATCCAATGCGCCACGTCATACGAAAGCAGTGCCGCCGCCGATGTGTTGTTATATTGCGGATTTCCTGACACAACATGGTCAGCGTCTTCCTGTTGTTCACTCCACATGAAAAGACCCGCTTCCGGGCGACGAGCGGCAAGCGGATCGAGGGTGGCTTGATGCGCACCTTTATAAAAAAGTTTTGGCAGAGTCTCTTTTTCTGGACGACGCACATTCACCGATTCGCGATTCACGATCTGGGTGACGTAAGCATCGGCGTCATTTAGATCTCCAATCAGGATTGCTTGAGTAGGACAAACAACAACACACGCAGGTTCCAGTCCGACATCGATTCGATGCGCGCAGAAATTGCACTTCTCAGCCGAATGATCTTCCGGATTGATAAAGATGGCGTCGTACGGGCAAGCAGCCATGCAGGCTTTGCACCCGATGCAGATTGATTTGTCGAAGTCGACAATACCATCGTTGCGTTTGAACATCGCCGCAGTCGGGCATGCCGTGACACAAGGCGCGTGGGCGCATTGATTACAACGTGTAACCTGATGCGCCCTGCGCGTCTGGGGGAAAACTCCGATGTCCACATGCTTGACATAGGTCCGAGTAACAGAAACCGGAACCAGATTCTCTGACTTGCACGCCGTTGTGCATGCGTGACATCCGATACAGCGAGTGTGGTCGATCACCTTCGCCCATTTTATGTTTTGGGTCGGTTGCTCGATCATGAACTGTCGTGATTCCGTGTGGGTGTGCGGCCCAACTATACCATGCCGCAGGGGAATCGAGTTGGGAGTATTCAGGTGTAATTTGAGGGGCAACCCGGGTGGGACTTCACACCTGTGGCTCTCGATCAGAGACTTAGACCGATTCAATGCCAGGTCTGAAATCTCTGCCTGCTAAGACGTGTTTGACAAAACACTGTGGCCATATGAAATTAGCTGTAGCTGACCTATCCACCCGCTGCCCCAAGGTGGGATGCTCTGCGCCGCAGTTCTCTAATCTTCTGGAGGTATTAATGCGTATTCGCATCATTCACATAGCTGCATTGCTGGTAGCGATCACCAGTGCGGCGTGCAATTCAACGCAAAAGACTTCGACGAACACCCCTCCTGGCCCGATCGTCTCGACGTCGCCCAGAACCACCAATCCACCAACTGCTCCCCCTGAAACGATCCACGCGGATGGTGTCAGGCGAGTCACCACTGTTGAACTTCAAGATCTAATCGCAAAAGGTCAGGTCGTCGTAGTGGACGTGCGAGGCGAACAGTCTTTCAACGCCGGCCACATTCCCGGCGCCAGATGGATTCAACTTGAGAACGTTATGGCGCAGAGCAGTACGCTTCCCAGGGACAAACTGATTGTTACCTATTGCTCTTGACCAAACGAACACACGTCCGCCGGTGCGGTGGTCAATCTCAAAAAACAAGGAATCGAAAATGCAGCTGCGTTGTTGGGTGGATTTGATGCCTGGTTAAAAGCTGGTTATCCAATCGACCAGAAGTGAAGTAATGAACCGTTGAACCACACAACACGTATCACTAATATCCACGGGTAAGATCTCGCAGCGGCAGAGGTAGCGAATGCACTGTTCCAATTGTGGATCCTATGTTGCTCCCAGCGTTCGGTTTTGTTCGAATTGTGGTTCGCAGGCTCCAGATCCTGAAGTAACACGTCTGGCCAGAACGAATGCCGGATTGCCAACCTCAGCAGGCAGAAGCGATCTGGAGCAGGTGATCTTCACAGTCAGACCCACAATGATTTTTGTAAAACTGGGTTACGCCCTCGCGGTGATAGGAGCGATCGTCCTGGTCTTCCTGCTCGCGTTAGTCAACGCTCCGGCCTACATCTCGATTCCACTCGGTTTGGCTCTTCTTCTCATTCCCGTCTATTACCACATTCGCCGGAATATGATTCGGTACACATTGACCGATGCAAAACTAGAGATCGATTCGGGCTTGATCGCCCGCACCACCCACAACATCCCGCTCAACAAGATTCAGAATGTCACCGTATCAGCCAGCGTTCCGCAGCGAATCCTACGTTTTGGCAATGTCATCGTAGATAACGCCGCCGAATTGGATGGCGCAACCGTGTTACACAACATCAACAATCCACGCTTTTACGCTGACCAGCTTTTGCGGGAGCTGCGGCGCTGGCAGTAAACTTCACCCGACAATCGCGCCAACCGCACCAATCAAGGGAACATCCAAGCTTTAAGGGTATCTAACTACTAATGTTCTACAGGTCTAAAACTATTCTGGCGTTATCAATCGCACTGTTGTTCACCGTTTTTTCCGCGGTTTCAGCCAATGCTTCACTTGAGACTGAACTGGCTTCTGCGCTTCTCATGGACAGAGTTGGGAGTTTTCGGGCGGAGAGTAAGGCAGCTGAAATTGACGCAAATGATCCGTTGTTGAGTGTCAATCTCGACAACGTCGCGTCTGCTGCTCGGACTTACATCGCGCCAGGTGGCCAACGCGTTACTGCGGTCGTATTTACCGCGCCTTCACAATCCGCTGTTTATGCGATCCTGACTCAACGAAGAAACGCTCGCGCACAAGACGGCACTCCTGCTACTCACACCGACGTCGGCACGGCCGGTTTCGTTTTTCCGGAAAGCATTCTTTTCGTTCAGGGAAAGACGTACGCCGTTGTGAAAGCCGGCAAGGGTGCTGAATCAAGGTTGTTGGAAAACTTCGCGCTGGAGTTCTCAAACAAGCTTGAGCGCGGTGAAGACGAGATACCGGTTCTGGTGAAGCACCTTCCGAATTGGGAAAACGTGAGTGGCCAAGTCACCTATTTTGTGAATCCGAACGATCTGCGCGCTTTTCAACCGGCACCGGTTTTTGACGCGCTTACATTTGAAGGCGGCGCCGAAGCAGTAAGCGCAAACTACGGTTCGGCACGACTGGTGGTTGTCGAATTTACTACTCCGCAACACGCCACCGACGCCGACGCGCGCGTTCGGGCCCAACTCGAGAATCTGCGAAACCAGGGTCTGATGTTACCAACGGCCTATCGACGCGTTGGCAACTACGGCGTGTTTGTTTTCAATGCTACTGACGAGCAAGCAGCTAACCAGTTGATCGATCAGATCAAATATGAGCAGGTCACCCAATGGTTAGGTGATAATCCTTACCCATTTCTCGAGATGCAGCGTCGTTACACAGCGACAACGTTGGGTGTGCTTGTGTCAGTAGTGAAGGCTTCCGGTATCGCACTCGTGACGTGTCTGTCAGTCGGCGGCTTGTTTGGTGGTCTGTTGTTTCTGCGCCGTCGAGCGCAGCAGAAGACGGTCAAGGCCTATTCTGATGCAGGCGGAATGTTAAGACTTAATCTTGATGAACTAACACCTCAGACCGACCCGGGAAGACTGCTCGGTCGAGGTGAGTAAAGGCGAGTGCACGGCAGGCCCTCCGTTGTCACCCGCCATCGCCAGCTACAGCACTCAAAAAGAAAGGCGCGTCTTAAACACGACGCGCCTTTTTAAATAATCAAGAAAATAAAAAATGCGGGCTGCTGATCTTCCTGGGAGGCTCCCCCAAGCCCCGTCAGGACGGCGATCAGCAGCGCCGCAACGATTGCTCTTCTATTGCGTCCAAACGTTAACTCCGTTCCCCCGAAAGAGTCACCGCCTGTTTAACTCATGTGAGAGGACGCCTCCCCCAAAGCTTCCACTCACCGCAATGTCCGAGCCTGACCCGATTTACCCTTATCTACCCTTCTTGTTCTGTCTTCTCGTTGGCAATGTCTGTGCCACTTACCGATTTGTTATTCAGCTGTGAATCCGACGCCCTGTCGTCCAACAAAATCACGAATCGCTTTGAATCGCTCGTTACTATTCAGGCATTTGTAACCGCTTGCTCCGTTAAATCGCGTACATCTTCAATACATCTGGGGTGTACAAGCGAATTAATATCGCTCGCTATCGTTTGGAAATTTAAGGGAGACAGTTAATTAATCTGTCGATGTCAGTGGCGGTGTTATAGAAATGCGGTGCGATTCGCAGTCGATCCCCCCGGGGTGCCGTAACTATGTTCTGCCGTTTCAAATGAGCGTAAAGCCCCATCGCGTCGATTTGCCCGTTGTGCCGGATACAGACGATTTGCGATTTCTCTCCTGGCAGCCTGGAACTCACGATTTCGTATTCTCGACCCGACAGCCGTTCGCATAAGTAATCCGTCAGGTCTTCGAGATGCGACTCAATGCGCTTAATCCCAACCCTCGACAAAAGTTCAAGGCTCGCTTCGAGTCCGTACAACAACGCAGATGGACCAGTCCCCGTTTCCCACGGCAATGCACCGGCCTTCCAACCTTGTTCGTAATTTGAGTAATCCTCTGGATTCGGCACACTCACCCATCCAACCAACGTGGGTTTAATCCGTTCGCAGGCGCGGTCGGACAAGTAAAGTATTCCCACCCCCTCAGGTGCCAGAAGCCATTTGTGAGCCGCACCTGCTGCCGCATCGATTAACTCGCCCTCAACGTTGGTTGGGATTACCCCCATTGCCTGGATCACATCAACAACGAAAAGTGCGTCCCTTGCGCGGGCCGCACGGGCAATACGCTCCAGATCAGCCCGAAAGCCGGACGCGTATTGAACCTGGCTGATGGCTACGAGGCGTGTGCGCGAATCAATCAGGCCGATTAGCTCGTTGAGATCAATCCGTCCATCGCGCTCTTCACACATTCGTACTTCAACCGAGTACGCATCCCTGATGCGAAGCCACGGGTAAATGTTGGAGGGAAATTCATTACGGAAAGTGACTATGTTGTCGCCGGCATGCCAATCGATACCGTTCGCGACAGTTGAAAGCCCGTCAGAGGTGTTCCGCATAAACGCGATCTGCTCGGGACGCGCTCCCAGCAACCCGGCAGTCAACCTTCTCGCACTCTCCCTCACCTCAAGCCATTTTCGGAAATTAGCAGAACCATTCGTCGAGACATCGGTTAACTGTCGCTGAACTGCCTCCAGCGTCGGTTGAGGCAAAGGCGAAACCGCAGCATGGTTCAAATAAGTTGCGCGCTCAGTCACTGGAAAGAGCGCGCGCAATTCAGCGTTCATAAAATTTTAGAGTTTAGTTAGTGCGATAACGCTCACGGTGTGTACGGTCGTCCGTAAAACTCTTTGTAGAGCCAGCCCAACACTCGAGCTTCAGCAGTACATAGAGACTCAATCCAACAGTTCACGATGAACTCGTGACGCGCACGTTTCGATGGGATCTTCTCTGACTCCTGAACCACAGAATTTGTGCCTGATAGATTCAGCCGATAGTTTTCGGCGACGGCTTCATTCGCTTTCGACGCTGTTTCGAGTGCGTTCAGGAGTTGGCTTATCCAGGTGTGCAGTTCAACTTGTGTTGAGTTGTCGGCGAGCGCTTGGATGATACCGATCGCTAAACGATCTTCGGCGTGATTGAATGCGAAGACCTTCTCACCGGCGTTCAAGCTCTCCTGCTGTTTCCAATGAAATACTTCTTCTACGCGCGGATGCCTGATGACTGCGACTCGTTCATCGTAGTCAAGAAACCACTGAATCACGTCGGGCACTGAATCAACATCAATCCTTCCGTGAGAATCGCGCCGAAGAGGCGGCTGGTTCAGTTGTGTTCCGTTGCTACTAATGCGATCACCTCTAACTCCCGACAAATTGGAGATCAAAATCGGCGGAAACTTCGCCGACTACTTCGCCGCGTCGATTCTTGACAGGAAAGAAGGCGTACCGAGAAACCGCCTCAAGCGATTCATTCAGCAACACGCCCAACTGTCGCAACGATTCAATCACCACCGTAGGACGAGCTCGATGATCGTCACCATCCTCAATCTTGAGCGCGAGACCCAAACCACGGGGCCACCGTTCTGACGGCAACACTCCCACCGTGTAGACACCTTCAGCACCGACCTTGGACACCAATTGACCACTCGTCGCCCGCATCAATTCCGTGTCAAGGCGCTCAGTTGTGCCTCCGATCAATTCCGGATGCGCACTCATCGCGGAAAC
>DATBMP010000519.1:0-3473 GCA_036554845.1 Pyrinomonadaceae bacterium | reverse complement strand
CCCGGATACACAGTGGGCGCAGAGCCAAGACTCAAGATCCAAGTCCAAATTCCCTTTATCGAACAAAACTCTCGACCTTCAGATCACGTCCATCTGTCACAACCGTTATCGTCCCACTTCTTCCCGTAGTCATCACCGCAGCGCCGGCAGCTTTCCACCTCTCCACGACCACTGGATGTGGATGCTCAAAGATCGAAGTCTGGCCCACTGAGATGATTGCCCACTTTGCCTGAACCGCGGCAATAAAAGCCTCAGTAGAAGAAGTCCTGCTTCCGTGATGGGCCACCTTCACCACATCCGTTCGGAGCGGCCCTCGTTGGACCAGCCTCGCTTCCGTTCCGGCTTCGATATCTCCAGTCATCAACAACGCACGCTCGCCAAATCTAATTAACAGCACCAACGAATCATTGTTCCGGGAAGTCGCGTCATCTCTTTCGCTGAGCGGCGGCCACAATACCTCAATCGTCACGCCTCCAAAACGAAGTAGATCGCTCGCACCAAGGACAACGATGGGCACCTCGTGGTCATGCATCGTGGCTGCGAACTTTGCGTACCCAGCATCAGCAGTTGGTGTGCGACCAACCAATCCCGCGCGCACGTTGAAATTGCGTGCGATGTCATTGAGCCCATCCATGTGATCAGCATCAGCATGCGTGGCCAACAGATAATCGACTGAGTCAAACCCTCGGTACCATAGATACTCAGAGACCACCGCCTCGCCCACGGATCTCGAATCTCGTTCGAATGGTTCTTCCTCGTCATCGTTACGATTGAATTCCGGGCGGCCACCCGCATCAATCAGCAGCAAAGTTCCATCCGGCATTGCTAGCAGCGCGGCATCGCCCTGACCCACGTCGAGAAATGCAACTTGAAGCAATCCATCAACTCTCGGCTTGCTCCACGGATGGGCCACCAGCAGAGCCAGCAAAGCCATCTGGGCCAAAACTAATAGCCGCCAGCGAGCGTGCTTCTCGTCTAAAGGATTCCACCTGCCTAAACGCACCGCGAGAATCACAAGTGGGATGTAGTAAACGAAATAAAGTGAGGCAAACCAATTTGAGTATTCGGGAAGGCGGAGGGATGAGATTCCCAGATTCACGAACGGATCGACGCTATGCAACATAAGCCAATTCAGTCCGTTCGCTGCTGCGACGAACACCGCTGCTCCACTGGTGCTGACCAGGGAAACGATAAGGGCAAGCAAGGCAACGACTGACAACGCGGCCATCAAAACACTAACCGCGATGTTAAGAATGATTGAGACAACGGAAAGTCGATGAAAGTGGATGATGAAGAGCGGGACTAACGCCAACTGCACGCTAACCGAAACGATAACTCCGGCAAACGTATATCGCAGCAATGCTTGCAGACGATAGTTCCCGAGTTTTAGAGTCAACGGACTTTTGAAGAGCCTGCAATGATAGGTTGACTGTGCCAGATCCTTCTGCCAATCACGCTCATTCCAAAACAGGATCTCAGAAAGTTCTCGCAACCATGATGCGACTGCGGGAGGAGCCGGCGTTTGACGAGTGGGTCGCCACGAACCGATGGCGTCCATTCTTTCCAGGAGCGGCAAAGCAATCACGACGATTGCCCCCACCGCCAGAAACGTAAGTTGAAACGATGGGTCGAATAGTTGACTGGGTTGATACGCCAGCTGCAACAGTGCAGCCGCGCCCAATGTGTTTACCGAAAGTCCCCGGCGCGAAACAACCGGCCCGAAAGCAAGGATCGAGAACATGAACGCGGCACGCAGGACCGAAACTTCAGCGCCGACCGCCAGCGTGTAACTCCAAAGCACGGTTGTTGAAAGCACGAACTGCCACTTCGGATCGCGGGTGAAGCGTCGCACCAGAAACATCACCACTCCGCCAATCACGCTGATGTGCAGTCCACTGATCACCAACGCGTGAAAGGTCCCGCCTTCCCTGAATCGCTCGGCGCTGGAACGTGACAGGCTGTGTCGATTGCCGAGCATTGACGCGGCGAGAACTCCGGCAGTCTCAGGCGAGAAAGTACGATGGATGCGATCGTGGACCACCTGACGCCATTCATAGAGCCAGGCAAGTGGAAGAAAAACTTTTCGATCATCGAGTCGTTGGATCAAAAGCGGGCTTTTCACAAACGCGCTGGCATCGTAACCCTTTCGGTCCAGATACTCTGTGAAGCTGGAAACTCCAGGGTTGCGATACTTGTCGGCGCGTTCGAGTGTGGTCATAACTCGTAGGCGAGCACCATAACGCAACTCAAGAATTTCATACTCCATTGCCTTTGCTTCGGTGATTGGAAACGAGAGACGTACTACACCTGATGCTCTTCTGATTGAGTCTCTCAACCTGATCTCCTCTGTCTTTAGATCGAGGTAGAGAAGACCTGGACCAACCTCAGGCGGTCGCTCCACTGAACCAGTGACTTCGATTGGTTCACCAGGTTGAATCACCGCGTCAGCAAGCAATCGCTTCACGCGATGCGGCGGGACGCGCTGTTCCTCCAGATACATCAGGGCCATGCCGAGCAAAACCACGCTTGTCAAGATTGCGAATGCAGCCAGACGGAGATAGTTCTTCCATAACGCACCCAATGCGATGACAGTTACTGAACCTGCCAATGACAAACTGGTTGGTGGATCAAGTGAGATGAGTCGGGTTGCCAGAATGCCGGTGGCAAATGCGCAAGCGAACAGGGCCAGTGGGATGAGTGAAAGACTAAGCTGGTGAGGAACAGCTCGCATGAGAAACCTGTCTGGAGCGCGGGCGTCCTCGCCCGCCCCAGTGGTTGAACGGACTTCCGGCTTTACATCATCGGTTTCGTGTGAGGTGCACGATTGTCTCCACGTGATGGGTCTGCGGGAACATATCAAAAGCTTTTACAGAGTCAAAGTTGTAACCACCGCCAATGAGATGTTTTAGATCACGCGCCAAGGTCGCCGGATCGCATGACACGTAGCAGATCTGTTTTGCTCCAATATCGAGAATGCCGGTGATTGTCGAAGGCTCAGCACCTGTTCGCGGTGGATCCATTAAAAGCAGATCGACCTCGCCGCGCAGATGTGAATTATGTTCGAGCCATTCACTAACTCGTGAATGAATGGCCGTGGCATTCTCTAAACCTGCTTGCGCAAGGTTCTGACGCGCAAATCTCACTGCGTTAACGTCTGACTCGATGGCGACGACACGTTTGAAACGGCGAGCGAGGGGAAGCGTAAACAGGCCCACACCGCTGAAGAGGTCTAGCGCGAACTCGCCGTTGGCTTCGCCGATCGCCGCTGTGATCATGCGTTCAAGTAGCTGGTGATTGATCTGAAAAAACGACTTTGCATTGAAGCTATAAGTTTCCTCTCCGATTTTCCGGTTCACCTGAAGCGTTTCATAGGCGCCCAAAGCCGGCACGATGGACACGTGATCGTCGCCAACTACCGCCTCTATTTCACCGGTTGTGCCTGTTATGCGACCGTTACGCATTTCGACGCGAAG
>DATBMP010000568.1:0-4275 GCA_036554845.1 Pyrinomonadaceae bacterium | reverse complement strand
TTCTGCGACTCGCAACCCTCAATGACATTCCTGATATCCAGGAGTTGATCGTCGCATCCGTTCGAACACTGAGCGCCAGTTACTACACTGAGCGGCAGATCACCAGTGCGCTCCTGTACATTTTTGGCGTCGATACCCAGCTCATCATCGACGAGACCTACTTTGTCGCAGACGAGGAGGGTCGCATCGTCGGGTCCGGAGGATGGAGCAAACGTTCCACTCTTTTTGGTGGTGATCAGTTCAAAGGAAGTGAACCCGATCCGCTTCTCGACCCAAAGACAGACCCAGCGCGAATCAGGGCTTTTTACATTCATCCAGATTGGTCGCGTCGCGGTATCGGTCGCCAAATTCTCGCTGCGTGTGAAGACGCCATTCGAAAGGCTGGCTTCAAACGCATTGAACTGATGGCCACCTTGCCGGGTGAACCACTCTATTCGGCAATGGACTACGACCGGGTTAGACCAGAGGAGATGACGATGCCTGATGGTGAATCGATCAGTGGGTTTTTGATGGCGAAGAACTTGACTGAACCCACATGATTCCCGTCTTTAAAGACCTCTTCACAAACGTTTAATTCAACTTTAGCGCTCAAACATCTCAGCACCTGGAGACTAATTTTATGAGTTCACCCGAAGCCGCACTCGAAACAATGATTCGGAACCTAAAGGAGAAGACGGGCAAGAGTCTCGACGACTGGATCAAGCTTGCCCGCGGCACCAAGATCACCAAACACAAAGAGCTGCTCACGCTATTAAAGACCGAACATGGTCTCGGCCACGGTTATGCAAATCTGATCACTCTGAAAGCCCTTCAATCCGATGCCGGCTCTGCGAATGACGACGACCTGATCGCGGCGCAATACGCTGGACCGAAAGCTGTGCTTAAACCTGCATACGATGCTCTGATTGACGCGGTGAAGAAGTTTGGTAGTGACGTGGAGATCTCACCTAAGAAAGCTTATGTCAGTTTGCGACGCAAGAAGCAGTTCGGAATCCTGCAACCGTCTACCGCTACACGGCTGGATGTTGGGATTAACTTGAAAGGGAATCCAGCAACGTCACGTTTAGAAGCTTCGGGAAGCTTTAACGCGATGGTGAGTCATCGAGTTCGTTTAAGTGGCAAAGCCGATGTTGATAAGGAACTGTTGGCGTGGCTTCGCGAAGCGTACGACCAGGCTTAACTATTGACCGCGGTCTTCAAGGATTGCCACGAGGCTTGAAGCAATTGATGAATCCTGGCCCAGTCTGATTCGGATACGCCACCGGCTTCTGCTTTGGTGTCGCGGATGGCCATTGCCTCCGCTCGCAGACGCCCGTGCTCTAACAACCTTTCCACCGGGACGCCGTAGATCGCTGACTGCAATTCTGCGAGCGATCGATCAAGGTCACCGGGGGCGTACCTTGCACGCTCCCGGTGAATGATCCACCACTCGAGTTCCAGACGCGCAACGCGATTGACATCGAAAGGCTGATCACTCATCTCACGAATCGCCTGGTAGAACTTCACCAGATCAGGTAACGCCTGTTCATAGTCGGATCGCTGTTTCCCCTTTTTAAAAACGAACGCTGCCTTCGCCGCATAGAACGCTACGCGATTCGATCTGATCAACGGCATGTTGTACTGCGTGCGCAGCATCTCAGCCAACTCGCGGAATAGTTTGAGTTCTTTCTTGTCGTAATACGACCGCCACATCGCCGTTTCGAGTCGGGCCACTTCGTCGGCGTCAAACTGCCGCAGGTGTGCAGTACGTGGTGCGTAAAGATCGTAAACAATCCAAACTGCAAGGAGTGTAATTACGACCAGAGTGAGCTTCAGAATCATTCTGCGTCGGGAGTGGGATTTTTTTGTCATGGTGGGAAGTGTCCAATTGTAAGAGTCAGTTACTATCGATCTGGGTCGATGCGACGGGCTTGCCTCGTGGTACTTCACGTTCGCGCTACTAAAAAGGAGAGCGCTTTATCACCCGTGAACCTCAAACGGGCCAAGCCCGTGGCATCACCCTAACCCAGTACCTGTCAATCACCCGTTTGACGTCGTGCGACAAAGGTGGGCTATTATCTTCACACCCATCAGATTCACAACTCCGGGAGTCGATGAAATGGAAGCATCTGCTCGCTCGAACAATGTCTGGCCCAGCCTGCCACTCGAAGCCTGGTCCGAGACCTACGCCACGCTACACATGTGGAGCCAGGTCATCGGCAAAGTACGGCTGTCGCTTTCACCGCCCGTCAACCATTGGTGGCACTGTGCGCTCTATGTTTCATCACGAGGCTTGACCACCTCAGCAATGCCCTTTGGAAAAGAACTGATCGAGATCGAGTTTGACTTCATCGATCATCAGCTCGTGATTCGAAAGAGTGATGGTCAGCTCCGCACTGTACCGCTAGCGCCCCATTCCGTGGCCGGGTTTTATCATGACGTGATTTCCGCACTCGACTCTTTGGACGTCAAGGTGAGTATCTTCACCAAACCCCAGGAGGTACCGAACCCAATACCTTTCGAACAGAACAACAATGGTAATTACGATCCCGAGTACGCAAACAGATTTTGGCGCGCCCTTTCGTTGATGGAACCGGTGTTTGAAGAGTTTCGTGGACGATTTATTGGGAAGTGCAGTCCGATAAATTTTTACTGGGGCAGTTTTGATCTGGCTTGTACGCGCTTCAATGGACGTCGAGCGCCCGCGCGACCCGGCGCAGATCTGATAACGCGTGAAGCGTATTCGCATGAATGTATCAGTGCGGGATTCTGGCCCGGACTTGGTTATGGTAGTCCGGCGTTCTATTCGTACACAGCACCTGCTCCTGCTGGACTCGAGCAGCAAACAATAGCGCCTGGTTTTTACAGCAAGGAGCTGAGTGAGTTCCTGCTGCCCTACGACGACGTGCGAACGGCCGAATCGCCACGTGAGGCATTGCTTCAGTTTCTTCAATCGAGTTACGAAGCGGGCGCGAACCTGGCGGGTTGGAATCGTGAAGAACTGGAGCGGCGCTAGTCACTGATGCAGGACTTTCTGACAGAATTTCGCCTGACGATCGATTCCGCGACTGATGGATTGCTTCAAATCCCTGAAGAGCGCAGTGCGATTTCTGCAGCACCGGGCAAATGGACGCCGAAGGAGATCATTGGGCACTTGATCGACTCTGCCGCAAACAATCACATCCGGTTTATGAAGGCGCAGTTTGACGACAACCTTGTTTTTCCCGGGTATGAACAGGAAGAGTGGGTAAGACTCCAACAATACAATCGCGAACCCTGGGAGCAGTTGGTCCAATTGTGGCGTGGGTACAATCTTCACCTGGTCCATCTCATTGGCGGCATTTCCGAAGAGGTGTTGAGGAAGAGTAGAAGTAACCACAATCTGAATCAGATCGCCTGGCAGACAGTGCCCGCGAATGAACCAGTAACGCTCGAGTATTTCATCCGCGATTATTTTGGTCACATGAAGAATCACCTGCGACAGATTCTCAAATAATTTCTTCTAAACACTTCGCCCAAACGTAGGAGGCACAGATGGCTGAGTACACGTATGAACAGTTGAAACACAAAACAGTTGTCGAACTACGGGACATCGCTAAGGGAATCGACCACGAGGCGGTACAGGGGTACACGCAACTGAACAAGGAGCATCTAATAACGGCTATTTCAAAAGCGCTCGGGATCCAACACGAGCATCACGATGTGGTTGGTGTCGACAAGGCGGCAATTAAGTCTCGAATTCGAGATTTGAAGAAGAAGCGAGAGGAAGCGTTGGCGGCGCACGATCACGCGGAATTAAAAGTCGTGCGTCGAACAATCCATCGCTTGAAGCGACGAATCCATCGGGCCACGGTTTGATTTGGAATTTGGGATTTGGTATTTCGGATTTGGAATTGCCGATTTCCGATCTCAAAACTCCAAATTCCAAATTCCAATTCCCAAATTCTGATTTCCAATTGACAATAACCCTGAACTGACATAGAAACTGCGCCACAGCATTCTTTCCCAACCTACAAATTTCCCGAAATGAGGTAGCTCATGAAGACAGCTATCAGTGTCGAAGTGAATGGTGTCTCTTACCAATCCGAGGTCGAACCACGCCTGCTGTTGGTCCATTACCTTCGTGACGTGCTGGGCCTGACCGGCACGCATGTCGGATGTGAAACTTCCCTCTGTGGAGCTTGCACCATACTCGTCGATGGGCAAGCGGTGAAATCGTGCACCATGTTTGCCGTGCAGGCCGAACGAGCAAAGATCACCACTATCGAAGGTCTGGCCCAAAATGGAAAGCTACAT
>DATBMP010000564.1:0-2447 GCA_036554845.1 Pyrinomonadaceae bacterium | reverse complement strand
AAAGTTAACCTGGAGACAATGATGCAAAACCAACCCTCTCGTTTCGCGATCATTCCTACTCTGCTTTTTGTTTTTTTAACCCCTGCGTTTGGTCAGGACAGTGCAACCACCAAGGCGCTTCACGATCTCTTCGATCGAGAGTGGGAGTATCAACTGCAACAGAATCCAACGCGCGCCTCGTCACTTGGAGACCGACGATGGAATGATCGATGGGGGGACGCGAGCCTTGAAGGAATCAAGCGACGTCATGAGCACAATCTCGTGGTACTTGCCGAGCTCGCAAAGATCGACCGCAGTAAGCTTTCTGCACGCGATCAGCTGAACTATGACTTGTTCAAGCAGGACTACGAAACCAACGTAGAAGGTTACAAGTATCGTTGGTATCTGATTCCGCTTAATCAGCGTGGCGGGATTCAGTCTCAGGACGAACTTGCCAGTTCGCTGCGCTTCGAAACCGTTAAAGACTATGAAGACTGGATCGCTCGCATGAAGGCGTTGCCGACGCTGATGGACCAGACCATCGGCGTTATGCGTGAAGGCATCAAGGCACGCATGGTCTTGCCCCGTGTGATCATGCAGCGAATACCGGCGCAGATTGATAAACAGATCGTCTCCAATCCTGATCAAAGCCTTTTCTATAAACCATTCAAACGCTTTCCGGCATCGATTACCACGAGTGAAAAAGAACGGTTGATGCGAGAGGCTATCGCGGCAGTCAATGCCCAGATTGTTCCTTCGTACCAGCGCTTCAAACAGTTCTTTGTCACCGAGTACCTGCCTGCAACCTACGATGAAGTCGGTGTTTGGCAGGCACCTCAGGGCGAGGAGCTATACGCGTTTCTAGTGCGCAGGTTTACGACTACGAAGATGACACCGCGCGAGGTTCATGAGCGCGGACAGAGCGAGGTGCGACGAATTCGCGCGCAGATGCAGGAAGTGATGGACCAGGTGGGCTTCAAGGGGACACTTCAGGAGTTCTTCACTTTTCTCAGAACCGATAAACGCTTTTATTACGAAACGCCTGAAGAGTTGTTTGCGGCATATCAGGCAATCTCGAAGCGCATCGATCCAAACCTGGTGAAGGTCTTCAAAACGCTTCCCCGAATGCCTTACGGAGTTGAGGCGATTCCATCCAACATTGCACCGGACACCACGACGGCTTACTACCGTCAACCCGCCGGCGACGGTTCGCGCGCTGGTACTTATTTTGTGAACCTCTACAAACCCGAGAGTCGGCCCAAGTGGGAAATGATGGCGCTATCGCTGCATGAAGCCGTTCCGGGCCATCACCTACAAATAGCACTGGCCCAGGAGCAAGGTGACATACCAAACTTTCGGCGCTATGGAGGCTACACTGCGTTTGTTGAAGGGTGGGCTTTATATGCCGAATCCCTCGGGGAGGATATGCGTCTTTATGACGACCCTTACGCAAAGTTTGGTCAACTCACTTATGAGATGTGGCGCGCCGTGCGTCTGGTCGTCGATACCGGAATGCACCAGATGCACTGGACTAGAAAGCAGGCGATCGACTTCTTCATGGAGAACGCGCCCAAAGCAGAACTCGACATCATCAATGAGATCGACCGTTACATCGCGTGGCCTGGTCAGGCACTCGCCTACAAGACTGGAGAATTAAAGATCAAGGAACTCCGCCAGCGCTCTAAACAGGAACTTGGCGATGGTTTTGATCTGCGTGAGTTTCACGACGTGGTCCTCAAATCCGGCGCCGTGCCATTGGATGTGCTGGAACGAAATGTTGGAGATTGGATCACTCAAAAGAAGAGCCGCGCTAGTAAATAAGCGCAAGACAAATGAATGGGCGCCCAAGACCAAGCTTTCTTGTCAGATGTGATCTTCGCCGATGGTGAGTTTCAACCCGGCGGTGTGGTGGTTGATGACAGGGGAAAGATCATCGCCACCGCGAAAAGCGAATCCGCTTTAACGAATCTTACCCGCCTGAAAGACCGCGCAATCCTCCCCGGTCTGGTCAATGCCCACTCACATGCCTTTCAACGAGTGATTCGCGGTCAGACAGAGTATCGCAGCGGACACACTACGGACAGCTTTTGGACCTGGCGCGAACGAATGTACAGCGCCGCCGCTCGTCTTGGACCAGGCGATATTTACGACGCGTCGCGCATGGCTTTTCTGGAAATGGCGCTGAGCGGCATCACCTCTGTGGGAGAGTTTCACTATCTCCATCACGCTCCCGATGGAACTCCTTATGACGATCCTAATCTGCTTGCAAAGGAGGTAGTGCGTGCTGCCCGCGATGTTGGTTTGCGAATCTGTTTGTTGCGTGTCGCGTATGAACGTTCAGGTTTTGAGTTGGAGCAGAACCCACAGCAACTGCGATTCATTGAACGCGATCCGGAAATTTACCTGCGAAATCTCGAGGAACTAAGATCTGAACAGAGTGAAACAGTAACGGTTGGGATTGCACCCCA
>DATBMP010000489.1:0-3917 GCA_036554845.1 Pyrinomonadaceae bacterium | reverse complement strand
CACTACGGCTCGAGCATCTTTGAGGGCATTCGCTGTTATGCAACTGATAAGGGTCCTGCGGTCTTTCGTCTGCGCGAACACATGCAGAGGTTTTTGAACTCCGCCAAGATTTATCGCATGGATTCCAAGTGGACCATTGATGATTTGTGTCGAGGAGCGATTGAGCTGGTCCAGCGGAGTGGTCTTGAACAGTGCTACATTCGTCCGATTCTGTTTCGCAGTCTTGATGAGGAGCGCCCGGCCTTTGGTGTGAATCCGTTTCCGAATCCGTTGGCCTGTTACATCGGCGCCTGGGATTGGGGCAAGTATTTAGGTGACGAAGCAATCGAAAAGGGCGTGGACGTCTGCGTCTCAACCTGGAACAGACTCACACCGAACTCGATGCCCGCAATGGCAAAGAGCGGCGCAAATTACATGAACTCGCAGTTGATCAAGATGGAAGCGTTGCTCAACGGCTTTGCTGAAGGTATCGCACTTGACGATCGCGGTTATGTCTCCGAGGGCTCAGGAGAAAACATTTTTCTCGTAAACGGCGATGTTGTTTTGACACCGCCACTTTCGTCCTCGATCCTTCCGGGCATCACACGTGACAGCGTTATTCAGATTTGTCACGAACTCGGAATTACGATTAAGGAACGAACCGTTCAACGAGCGGCTCTTTACGTGGCAGATGAAGCTTTCTTCTCAGGTACTGCGGCAGAAATTACTCCGATCCGTTCGGTTGACCGGATCACGGTTGGTACAGGCGAACGTGGTCCAATCACGACGCAGATTCAGAAGGCGTTCTTTGATATCACCAAAGGCGTGCGCAAGGCCCCGGGTGACTGGCTAACTTACGTCAAAGAGGTCAACACCCGTTCGGAAAGCAACGGACACAGGGGAAGCGGCTTATCCGAAACCTCTTCATCCGAAAGCGAGCCGGTCCTGAACTATCAAACGGCGGCCACAGAATAGAAGCCGAAAACGACTTAAAAATTTTCAGCGGGCACATTGTGTTTGTGCCCGCTGATTTGTTTTACCTCACGCTTCATCTGTCGGGCTGGCACTCCGTGGGCAGCCCTTCGTTGAATTGATGTTTAGCCGACCTTGCAGATTGGGACACTAGCCAAGAATCACCAATATTGACGCTAGTTCCCGCTGCAAGCTATTATCGCTTCCAGGTCGCGACAACAGTGACCGCCCCGCTATTCCAAAACGCTCCTTCCGGCGTAAAACTCCCAAGCCAGCCTGAATAGGAAATTGAAAGGTCCTTCCTTGTTATGCCCGTAAAAATCGACGATCTCCTCCGTATTGCCGCCAGCCACGGAGCCTCCGACCTTCACCTCAAAGTCGGCGTCTTTCCAGTAATGCGTATCGGAGGCGAACTGCATCCGGTTGCCGACGCCCCGCGGCTGAAACCCGAAGACACCCTCGACATGTCCTTTTCCATGATGTCGAACCGGCAAAAACAGCGGTTCAAAGAGGCTTCGGAAGTCGATATCGGCTACGGCGTTACAGGCCTGGGTAGATTCCGCGCCAACATTTTTCAACAACGCGGCACCGTGAGCATTGTGTTGCGCGTCATTCCGGACAAAACAAAGAGCACTGCGGAACTCGGACTGCCTCCGGTGATCGACAAGATCGCTGAAGAACGTCGCGGTTTGATCCTGGTCACCGGTGCTACAGGATCGGGTAAGTCAACGACGCTGGCCGCGATGATTGATCGGATCAACGCGCAGCGCAGTGGTCACATCGTGACCATCGAAGATCCGATCGAGTTTCTTCACCGCGACAAACTCTCGTTCATAACGCAACGAGAGGTCGATGTGGATACGCGGTCATTTGCCGAAGCGCTTCGCGGAGCTCTGCGTCAGGATCCGGACGTGATACTGGTTGGTGAAATGCGAGACCACGAAACGATTGAGACGGCGTTGACGGCAGCCGAGACAGGCCATCTGGTCCTTTCGACTCTGCATACACTTGACGCGACGGAAACTGTGATGCGTATCGTCTCGTCGTTCCCCTCGCACCAGCAGAAGTCGGTTCGCATTCAACTCGCGGGTATCTTGAAAGCAGTGATCTCGATGCGCCTTGTGCGGGCCGCAAAAGGACCAGGCCGTGTACCCGCCGTTGAAGTTATGGTCTCGACCGGCTTGATCAGGGACCACTTAATCAACGAAGACAAAACGTACTTGATCCGCGAGGCAATTGCGGCCGGCACATCGCAATATGGAATGCAGACATTCGATCAGTCGCTGTTCCACCTGTGTCAGTCAGGTCTTATCTCGCTTGAGGAAGCGCTTCACAATGCGACCAATCCTGATGAGTTCAGAATGCGTGTAGCAGGAATTCTTTCAGGCGATCAGGCGATTAGCAGTTTGACGCCAAACCCACCGAGCCCTGAGACTTCACCGGTTGAGATGGATGATGTGTTTATAAGGTAAATCGCTGGTCAGTGGTAGTGGTCAGTTGTCTAGCAACCTAACTAATAACTGATAACTAACAACTAACAACGGACCACCTGACCACTGACCACTGACAACCGACCACGATCTAATTCGCCCTTGTCCGCCGCATCACCCTCACCCCTGCCCGCCAATCTTCATTGATATCAAATCGATAAATCTCGATCTCCCGCGTGATTAACTTCGCAAGCGTATTGAACGCGGGATGGACCCTCAAAGTTGGAGCCACGAGATAAACAAGCGGCGGTTCATCAAGAATCACTCGGTCGCCGAAGAGCTTTGCTCGCGAAATATGTCCACGCCGGCGATGCGCCTCGACTCGCTGCCAGTATCCAACACCTTGAACTACGTGTTCCCGATCTGCTGACACCTTTAACTCGATCACGACCAGACGACCATCACGTCGCAACGCCAGTAGGTCTATCGGACGAACCCCGAGGCGTCCCTTTGCGGTCCTGAACTGGGCGTGAAGCGGAGCCACAATTAATCCGGGATCCAATTGAGAGATATCTCGTCGCAGCAGAGCTTCCAACCAGGCCTCCGAGGCGTTGCGATAAAAGGCGTGTCGATGATCGCTGGCCTCTGCCGTTCGATATTCGCGCAGGTCATTGAGCAGACTCATCCAATCGTGAAAAGTATTCTCGTCAAGCAGCCGTCTGCTTCCCGCATTAACTCCAAACCAAACACGTTCACTGTTTAGTACTCGTCTAACGCGGGCGAACGGTAGCCCGAGAAAGCGAAGCGTCTCACCGTGACGTGCCTTTACTACATCGATTTCATTCGGCGCCTCAGCAACAAGCGTGTTGGTCCACGTACAGGATTCCGGATCAACGATCGGTGGAAACCGTGCCAATCGCTTTCTCCAAAGTTCTTTTCGTTCCGGTATCGCGCGTGGTTGAAGATCATTCCAGTCGCCATCTATTTCAAAGACTTGAATAGTCTCTAGCAAGCCTCTTCTCAACCAAGGCAATCTTCCTACCAACGACTTTGCGAGTTCAGCTTCCACAACAAGCCAGAGCTGTTGGATGAGCGGTGGGGGCACCCTTTCTCCGACTCTTGTAAACCATAACAGCGAGGCAGAGATGAATGGATCGACATCGCTTGCTCGATTCGAAGCAACTGAAGCTGTAACCGCGATTCTTTGATGCTTTAAGCGGAGAATGATTCGCGCGTAACGACCCGGTTGTCCGCGGCGTATCCCTGGACTAAGTGAAGCTCGTTCGATCTTCGCGCCGGCAAGCCTGGAACAGACAAGCTTCGCCAGACGATCAGTTCGCGCTTGTCGAGCTGCCCTTACCGTGGCCGCGATGGCTGCAGCTGAAGCACGCGGAATTATTTCAATCGTCGGCGTCTCGGCTCCCATTCGCCGCGATGCTTCGAATACAAACTTCTCTCCGGTCCAATTCCACGCTCGTATCGTCCAGGTCCGAGTTCCCTCTTCAGTCCAGCACGAGAGCATCAAACGACCATGAC
>DATBMP010000413.1:0-9075 GCA_036554845.1 Pyrinomonadaceae bacterium | reverse complement strand
TTGCGGATGCAGGCACTGCCAGAAGTACAACAGCAGCATGGAAGAGGTTCGACTCATTCCCAGCCATTAGCAGGAAGGCGGCATTAACGACGAGCAACAGTAGAGCAGCCAGAACCATAACTGTCAGGAATTGCCGGTTCTCGTTACGCGTTCGATAGAGACCCAGAACGGCAAGTCCGAGAAGAACGGCGACACTCATTCCGATACTCAGCGATTGGCGTACCCCCGCACCCGAAAAAAGAATGAACTTCGCATTTCCGCCACCGGAGTTGAGCAACAGGTGGTAGTAGGTGGGCAGGGCGATGACGATACCGAGTGATATTGACAGGCCAGCATAGATCGCACATCGAGCCGAGGCGATTCGTCCATCAAAGCGCTCGTCACGATTCTTCCAATAGACAGTCAACAACGCGACAGCTAAGGCGCCACCGGCAGTGATTCCAATCACGGGGCTGAATGCTGTTGTCGCCGCACTCGCAGCTACCAATCCAATAATGAATGAACCCCTGCGTTGCTTGAGCAGCAGGAATAGAAAATAGACCAGGCCCAATAGCGCAGCCAGAGCCAAAGGTCTGGAGGTTATGTTCAGGAAAAAGTTAACCAGTGGTCCATAGAGTCCGCCGAAATCGTTGTAGCGAATGAGGGAATAGATGGGATGGACCACACCCCAAAGGTGATCTGGATTATCTTGCAGGACACTTCTTCCATTTCGGATTAAATCTCTGACCGCAAACAACCAACCCAATGGATTAGTGCCGGCCATAATTAAGTAGCCAATTAGAACTCCCGAGATTTTGCTATCACTCAACCGTGCGCCAAAACGTACGGCTATAACCATCAGCACACCGGTGGCCAGGACCACTAACAGCTCGAAAGAATGAAAAATATTCAATCCGAACGTTTTGGTGATCTGGGCAGCGAGGTAGTGAAAGAACCAGTAATAAGCAACCGGCTCGCCGGCAAAAAGAGGATTTTCCGGAAGCGAGAATCCGCTGCCTGGAGTCAGAAACTTTCCGGCGATCGCGGCGTGCAACAACCCGTGAAAGGACAGCAGAGTGCGCGGACTATTCCGATGAATGATCAGAACTACCAGCATCCAGAAGCAGGCGATCGACAAAGGCAGAATCCAGGTTGAGAGAAAAACTCTCAGCTGCCACGTTTTCTTTCGGGAGAGTGGCCTTGATCTGGAGATCAACTCGGGAGTGGTCTGGTTTTTTGAAAGATCTAACAAGTTTATTTGGTCCTACCCACCTGTGAATTGAGCCGCTCAAGTAGTTCACGCACCACAACCTGGCCAGCCTCAGTTTTGGCTAGATCGTTCTCTTCCCTGGGATCACGTTTCCATGCATAGAGTTCCGACTTTCCAGAGTCAGAAACAATCAGGTGCCACTCATCCGTTAAGAGTGACCTCAATCCGCCCTGTGTTGCCGGGTAGTAAGATGGTCCATCTTTGAATCGACCCGGACTCAGCTCTGAGATAATTGCTTCAGCGGATTGCGTCGCACCTTCGTGTGACCAGAACTTGACCATCGATCGACCCGGAAACGAATTGGTGTCACCACCGACCAGGTTCATGACCGTAGCAGGAATGTCGCGCAGGCTAACTGCTTCAGAGATCCGTCTGCCGGCTGGCACGCGACCGGGCGCATAAATAATCAAAGGCACTTGCAGAGTAGCCAGGTAGAGGCTGTTTCCGTGACCGAACAGATCGTGTTCACCAAAGGCCTCGCCGTGATCCGCAGTGACGATGACAATCGTATTCTTGTCGAGGTCTCGGCGTTTCAGTTCCGCAAACAGTTCGCCTAAACGAGCATCGAGATAAGCAAGACACCCGTCGTAGCTGTCTAATTCCGTCTGAATCTCCTCTTTGGTGACAATCGGCTTGCGACGAAAAGAGTTTGCCTGAAATTGAAAGTTGATTACCTCGCCTCGGGTTGGCGTGTGAGTGAATCTGGTCTGATGCGACTCGCTTGTCAGGTAAGGATCGTGCAGGTCAAAGTAGTTGAGAAATGCAAAGAAGGGCCTGCCATTCGATTGACCTAACCACGCGGTAAACTCCTCGTTAATCTGTTCGGCACGTTTGCGTCCTGGAATGTCGAAGTATCCCAATCGTGGCAATACATTCAGGGCCAACTTCTTGCCATACACCGTACTGGTGGCATCAGAAATAAGCGAGCTGCCATGCGATTGATAACGTATGAACCCACGGTCCATGCCCCACTCTGGTGTTGCGTATGAAAGATTTGCTGCAAACGCTCCGGTCAAATAGCCACGCTTCGCCAGGCTCTCTGCCAGTGTTTGATATTTGTCGTCGAGCGGGGTGGTCCAATCAGCGCCGTGCTCGTGAGGCAACCGTCCTGTGAAAAGGGAAGCATGCGAGGGAAGCGTCCACGATGCATTCGCAAACGTGTTTTCAAATAACACGCCACCCTGAGCAAGCTTCGCGAGGTTTGGATCTGTGGTTCTATCGTAACCATACGAAGACAAGTGGTCGGCGCGTAACGTATCGAGACTGATGAGCAAAACGTTGGGTGCATCCTGGGGCGCGGGAGTAAGTTTGCTTGTCAGGTAACGTTCGCGGCCAGGTTCCCAAAATGCACCAATCAAGCCCAACAACATTGCGGTAAGAACGACCGCGCCGGCGCTGCTCTTCAAGAAGCGAAGTGTTTGTTCCTCTCTTCCTCGCAACCTTCTACCAATCTGGCTTGCGATACCAACACTCAAAGCAATCGCGGCGATCTGATGAAGCTTTCCGATTAGCAGTAGCCAGCAAAGAATAGCGGGAGTCGCAAACAGAAACACTTGCCAACTGATACCAATACGTTTGCGGAAGATCGCCTGCATCGCGGCGAGAGAGGCTCCGAACAGAAGAAAGAGGATCAGGTTTACCGAAGTGGCAATCCAGAGAATTTCCGGTGATACGCGAATGGCAAACCCAGGTACCCCGCGAAGCAAAGTTGCTAAAACTCCCTCAACCATGCCCGCGATCAATCCAAACCAGCAGGCGACCAGAACGAGAGTGATAGCTGAAAGCGCCACTGAAGTTTTCGCGCGGTCAACTGTCCCCACGGCTGCCGCCTCACCTCGCAGGCGCGGTAGTGCTGAACCTACTGTAACCGTGGCTTCTTCGAACTTGCTTTGCATTTATGCTGGTCCAACTAAATGTTGATTAGACAGTTGTGCCGTCCTGCGGGGTCGCTGGTGCGAGTGAGTGATCACCTAGATAGATGCGCCACCACGTCTGCATTGCTTCGCCGACAACTTTCCAACGCAAGGAAGAGTTGGCGAAGACGTAGGTTATCGGAACTTCGACGATGCTCATTCCGCTTCGATAGACCAGGGCAAGCGCCTCTAAATGGAAATCGAATGAACGACTCTTTAGTTGGCTGTTGAGCAGCAACGTAAACGCACGTCGTGAGTACATGCGGTATCCCGAAGTGACGTCTTTGAGCAGTGGTCTTTTAGCGTAACCAGACTTCCTCCTCAGCGCATGATTGAAAACCAGTCGAGCACCGAAACTGAGCGCCCTGCGATAGAGTGGGACTTTGACTCGCTTCTCTCTATATCCGATCACCAGGTCGGCATCGGTCTTCCCTTTAAAAGCTTCGAGGACGTTTGGGTCATGGCTCATGCCCGCGTCCATGGTGATGCAGAAATCGTAACCAGCTTCGAAGGCGTAACGCATGCCATCAACGATCGCGCCCGCAATATGAGTATTCTTTTGGTGATGAATACAGTGCACGCCGGCGATGTTCGCCAGGATGCGAGGAGTATCGTCGGTACTCGCATCATTTACGACGCAAACATCGGCATACTTCTGACTGAGACGCACGACTTGTTCGATGGTCTCTTGTTCGTTGTATGCCGGAATTACAACCAGGTATCGATGAGCCATGAGTCCTCCAGTTACAAAACCACACTTGTGTAATCGTCAACCCACTCGGTCTTAGCCTGGTAGGTCATTTCTACTTTCAAAATATCGTCCGGGGTGTTGATGTTTATGTAATCGTTGCCTACCCAGAAAGACTTCACGAGCAGCCCGTCGTCGATCGCGCATTGAATCAAGTCGGGCAACTCTTTTTCGCCGCGGTTCTGGTTGATTGGTGTATGAGCTATGTAATCGAAGATCTTTGAACTGAAGATGCAATTACCTGTGCCGCGAATGTGATTGTGCGGGTTGCGTGGTTTCTCGATGAGTCGATAGACGCGTTGGTCTTCGTCCTGAATGATCGCGTAGGTTTTCTTTATTTCGTTGAGATCGGGTTCATCCACAACTCCGCATACGACAAACAGTTTTTCTGAATAAAACTTCTCGAGCATTGATCGATGACGCGGTGCACTCAGAATCTCATCGGCCAGGAAGAGCATGAAGTCTGAGTCTCCGATCGCCGTGCGCGCGCGGTCTATTGCATCGACTAATCCCTTGGCGTCGTACTGGATGACATAGCGAATGCGCACGTCCTGAAAGCGGTTCCCGAACACATTGATAATCTCCTCGGTTTGGTAACCGACGACCATGACAATTTCAGTGACGCCGGCTTTCACCGCGTTCTCGAGACTGTATTGGACCAGAGGCTTATCGAAGAGACGTAACATGCATTTGTTATGTCCGTTTGATACTTCGCTCAGACGATCGCCTCTACCGGCGGCCAGGATCAAAGCTTTCATGGCTCCTCCTCAGAATCTGCTTGGATAAATTGTTTTGATTATCGACCGTGTGAGGAATGCGGACTCACAGGTTCTTGTTGGTCTTGGTCTTGCCTCATGCGTCCTCTGTGTCTCTGCGATCTCTGCGCTAACTAGTCTAGTGTCGAGGTCCTCAACAGTTGAGACGTGAGTTAACACGGAGGTAGCAAGAGTGTGCAGAGTTAAGCAAGAAAGAGTTCTCGGTTCTGTTTCACCCAATCAATCAGCAGCGGCACGCCCTCTTGAGGTCGAACCTTTGGTTCCCATTTCAGTTCGTTTCTGGCTTTAGTCGAGTCGCAGACGAAGTAGTTCAAATCACCAAAACGAGCCGGAGAGAACTGGACTTCAGATTTCACTCCGGTGACCTGATCGATCAGCGAGATACATTCAACCAGTGAAATAGCGTGACTTGGTCCACCACCAATGTTGTAAATGCCTGACTTGCCGTGGCGAAAGAACGCGAAAAAGGCGCTGGCGACGTCTGTGGCGTAGAGAATGTCGCGCACCTGTTTTCCCGTTCCATAGATCATCAACGGCCAACCAAGAATATTGCGGATAGAAAAGTTGGCGACCCAACCGTGGTCCTCACCTCCAAACTGACGTGGTCCATAGAGCCCTGTCAGTCGAAAACTAGCGGCGCGGACTTTATAGGTGTCGGCATAAACTCGAACGTAGTATTCAGCCGATGCTTTCGACGCGTGCAGAGGTGTCAGGTAGCCCTCCATCGTTGCAGCGCTTTCATCGACAGCAGCGGGTTCGCGAACATACCGAGTCTCGGCTTCCTGCAACGTGTTATTGATCCAGTTGCCGTAAACATGAATCGTTGCGCAGCTGACAACGGGAATGGAATGACGTCGTGCGGTTTCCAATACATTAAGTGTGCCGATGACATTCGTCGTGGCATCCAGCGAGGGGTCTTCCATGCTGATGGTGACCGCGGGTTGAGCGGCTGTGTGGATCACATAATCGCAGCCCGCCGCACTGTCCTGAAGTTGCTCCAAATTGCGCACGTCACCGACAACACGCGTCACTCCGAGATCACCCAGAAAATTCCAGTTGTAGTCGCGAGTCGCATCGGCTTTGTAACCGGTTCGGTCCAGTTCGTATTTGGTCATGTTGTCGTAGGCGACAACTTCCCAACCAAGGTTTCTGAAATACTCGCAGGTGTGAGAACCGATAAACCCACAACCGCCTGTTACTAAAACTTTCATTTTGAACCCCCCTTGCCACTCTCGGTCAGGACGTTGGCCATTGATGAGTTGGCGAGCTCTTTCTTTTTAAAGAAGGTGAAGTATTGAAAAAGTCCGGAATCAGCTAAACGAACGCACTGCAACTCGTACTTGTTATGAAACTCAGGGTCATCCCAAAGCTCATGCTCGGACTTGAGAATCAGTTTTTCAGCCATCGAGTTTTTGTCGAGTGGAAATGGCAAGACCGCGACGTTGCCCATCAGGATGTAATCAGGCGAGCGCGAGAGAACATACTTGCCGTCGCCTTTCTCGTGACCTGCACGCCCGAAGCCCAGGCTGTCCGACTTTGTGTGAGCAATATGAACATCGTTCAAACCTAGCATGTCGACGACTTTCTTATCGGTGAGGTGATAGGCAATTGATCCCGCCGGAGTGGAAGCAACCACGGCTCCTGGGTGGGCATTCTCTTCTAACCACTTCGCTGCTATTGCTTGCCGATCGACAAAATAATTATCGAACCAAAGATACGAGTGATCCTGGTTCCCCGGGAAAGAGATTTGAGAGTGAGGCTCGTACCAACGCATTCGGGTTTCGAAGATCATCGGAAACACCGTCTGCCGCATCGTGAAGCCGAGCGATACGAGGATGCAGCAAGCAAGTGCAACGTTTACCGCGAGAGGTTTTAATGATGTCGACCGCAGTCGTTCGTAAAGATCCGCGAATCCTTCCTGGACCAGCAGATAAATGAGTGGCGCGATGTAGGCAACAAACCTGAAGAACGCCAGTCCGTCGCCACCAACTGAGATCAAATAGAGAGAATAGACACCAACTAACAGAGCAAAATAATCGACCCAGACTTTTCTCTTTCTTCTCAGTAACAAAAGCAATGGCGGGATGAAGACGAAGAAGCCGTAGAACTTCAGATACTCGAGCAGATAGCGAACGCCTCTCTCGTATTTACCCAGCCCGGAACCACCCAACTTGACGTAGAACGTATTCGGTAGTGGATAGCCGTAGTAGTTGAAGCGCCATAAATAGTAGGGAAGAAAGATAGCGAGAAAGACAAGGATCCATTTGAAGATAACGGGATTCAGTAGTCTTCCGCCGTTGAAACGTTTGTATAGTGCGAAGTGAAGAATCGTAACTCCGAATAAGAGTGCGGCATCAGGACGAGTCAAAACTGCAAGCGCAAATAGGATCGGAACTGCATAACCGTTCTTTCCCGTTCGAAGGTGATAGACGTATGAGTAAGCGGCAGCAAGGATAATGAATGCATAGAGAGTCGTTTCAAGACCACCGGTAGACCAGGCTGCCAAACCTGAATGAACTGCAACAAAGGCTCCTGCCAGGAATGTAAATACCCCGAGTTCAGGACGGACCATTCGAGAGAATCGACAGACCAGCAGTACGGTGAGGGCTCCGAAACTTATGCCCAGGACCTCGGCGACAAACAGCAGATCGGTCTGTCGCAGGATCCATGAAACGCCGGCCACAAGAATGATCCAGAGAAAATCGTTGTAGCCTTCAACTCGTTCGCCCGGGTTATAAACGATTCCATTTCCCTGGAGCAGATTCTTGACGTATTGGAGCGCAATGTATCCATCGTCAGATGAATAACTAACGCTCAGCGAGTGGACGATAAAAATCGTGATCAAGAGACCGCAGCCGGCAATGAACAGAGCTTTTCTGTCCCGACTGAGCCAGGGTCCTTTTTCTTTGTCGATCATTGTTTCTGGGTAGTTAGAAAAGCGTGGCAGCCTGCATCGTTACGTTTCCGTAAGTTCCAGAGCTGTTGAGGACGGTCCACCTGATGATTAACGTCTGTCCATTTGAGGCCGCGCGGAAATTGATTGTGTAAACACGTTGTGTATTGGCTCCAGATCCCGTGTGGACAAGTGTGCTGTCGGTGTATACGGGCGCACCGCCCCCACTGAGAGTTGCTTCAAGTCGTCCCTGCGCGGTTGAAGCGCTGACGTATAACTTCAAAGTTCTGCTGGTCGTTCCGGCTGGGACAGTAATCTGAAATCCGTTGCCCACCCCCAGGGTCCAAACACCGTTCGGTGAGTTTACGGCACTTGATGTCGGGGTTCCTCCAGTCCAGCTGAACGTGTTTGGATCTCTCAAATAACGATTGACACCGCTCGTGCCGATGAGGGTGAAGTTACTTATCTGTTGCGGCACACCGCTCTTGTGGTTGAAACTGGAGGCATCGGTTAGTCCCCAATGAGCCCAATCGACCGTTCCCTCAGTGCTCAGATTCACAGGACCGGCGGGAGTGGCGAAACTTCCAGTTAGTACTGCGCCGCCGCCCTGGCTTGGGTTGACCGTAACAATGACGTCATCACTTGCGCTGAGGGCACTATCATTTGCAGTCAAACGAAGCACATAAGTTCCGGCTACAGAAAAACTCGCGGTCGTGTTCAAGGAATTGATGTTGTCGAATGTTACCGTTCCTGGTCCACCAAACTGTGACCACGTGGTTGTAAATGAGGCCGGCGGATTTGGCAGTCCATCGTCATTGACCGACCCACTCAAGCTAGCCCCGGCCGGTAGAGTAATAGTCTGATCCGGACCAGCGTTGACGGAGGGTGGCTGATTGACCGGTTGTGCTGGATTGACATTGATGGTTACGTCATCGGTTGCGGAGAGAACGCTGTCGCTGACTGTCAGTCGCAACACATAGGTTCCAGCCGTAGAGAAGCTCGCTGACGTATTCAAGTTACTTGCATTACCAAAACTCACTATCGCTGGCCCACTGACTTGTGACCAGGTGGTAGTCAGAGTGCCTGGAGGATTGGGTAGTCCATCATCACTCGCGCTACCTGTCAGATTTGCATTTGACGGTAATGTGATCGTCTGGTCGGTCCCCGCATTCGCCGTTGGCTGTGAGTTCGCCGGTGGGCCACTGCTAAATGCGAGCGTTGCGGACTGCAGCGTGATGTTTCCAAACAAGTGGAAGCTCGAAGTGAGCGTCCATCTTATTCTGAGTGATTGACCAGCCGATCCGGCGCGGTAGTTTATGACGTAAGCGCGAGTAATCCCCGACGTTTGGCTCACAAGTGACGTATCAACAAAAGGTGCTGCGCTGTCGTCACTTAACGTGGCCTCAAATCTTCCCTGGGCGCTCCACACACCGAGATAAATCTTCAAAGTCCGATCTGTTTGATCAGCCGGGATCGTTAATTGGAAGCCGGTGCCA
>DATBMP010000379.1:0-17742 GCA_036554845.1 Pyrinomonadaceae bacterium | reverse complement strand
CAGAAAGATTCCACCCGGTCGATCTTGCATATTCTGAAGGCCACTTGTTCGCACCATCGATTCGAGTTCATGCTGAAGCGATTGAATATATGTAGTTGGGTGATCGTTTAGGATCACCAGATCGATCTTTAAGCCCTTGTAACGTAAATACTCGTGCCCGCGCAGACTCTTCCGTACCGTGGGAAGGTCCTCTGGACGATTGATTCGCACTAAGAGAATCGGCAAGTCGCCGCTGATCGCGTATGGCCAAAGGCTTGATTGGGCCCGCGTATTTAAAGCAAGAACGTGAGGTCGCGGTCTCAGCGACGGGTCTGAATAGATGATCCTCGATGCCAGACGTTGGAAAAGATGTGCGCTTTCTACATCGATCGCTAAATGGCTCATCTCCACCTGCGCCTTGGTCCATGCAAGCCGGGCTTCACGCTCAAAAATTCCTGGATCGTGATAAGTGTCAGCCAGCATCACGGCTTCTTCACGAGATCGGGCAACACCCGTTGCGAAAGTCACGCGCACAGTTTCATTGGGCCGAATCCGAACCCGCCGTCGCAAACTGAAAACAGGATCGAGCACTGCTCCCACAGTGTTTGATAACGGGCGGTCCTCCATTATCGCCACCGGATCTGCGGGCGAGTGTCCGCGACCAAGAAAACGACCACGATCGGTTTCATACTGCACGCTTCCCAACGCTTCATCAGTCGTCATCGCTACGTGCACTCCCCATATTGGAGCGTCGCTGCTCGAACGTTGGCGCCGGCGGGCCAGTAGCGCGTTCGCTGAAGGCAGGAACTCGGTTTCGATGAAGAGATTGCTGAATGCAGGATGAGCAGCGTCTGCCTGGGGAGGTGCAAGGACCACTTCGGCATAACTGGTAACTTCAATCTCGCGGGTGCGTGTCGTGTTGTTGGTGAGTGAGACCCTGCGCACTTCTGCGTTGTCTTCCGCAGATACCACGATCTCCAGGTGAGTGACGATTCCCGCATCGGTACGCCAGATGTCAACCTTGTCTTCACCGAACGCTACTTCATACGTTTGTGGTTTTCGTTCTACTGGTTGCACGCCGGCTGACCAAACTGCTCCACTTCGCACGTCCCGCAAGTAAATAAACGTGCCCCAATGGTCTCGAGTCACGTCTTCGCGCCACCGAGTTACTGCATTCGGTTCACACAGTGAATATCCCGATCCGGCAGTCGTAACCATGACGCTGTAGGTGCCGTTCGAAAGTAGTTGGGTCCGAGGCGTGTCACGATCTGCTGAGGTGTAAATCCGACTGGTGGTTCCAGGAAGAGGCTGCGAAACACGACCCGTAAGTACCTCTTCGGCCCGCGGATGGACCGCTGGAACCCCAATCGGAATTCTCTCTTGCAGCAAGAGTTGGGTGGCCTGTACCGAAGGATCAGAATGAAAGAGGTCGACCATTCGCCACCGGTGAATGAGGTTGTGTAAAGACACTAGACTCATTCCCTGATGGTGAGTCATGAATGCGCGAATCAAAACTAACTTCTGGTTTTGCGGCAGTCGCTCCGGCGTGTAATCGATCGACTCATAAAAACCAAACGTACCCAGCGCTCCTTCTTCCTCCAACCGTCGCAGATTTTCGATGGCAGCGTGGGGTTTGATCATTGCGGCCAGCATCGTCGCGTATGGCGCAACCACAAGATCTTCAATCAACCCGCGCTTCAAACCGAGGCCGGCAACACCAAACGGCCCATACTGATAGTTGAAGTGAAGATCTCGAATGTTGTACGCGGATTCCGAAATCCCCCACGGCACGCCACGTTCCTCACCATACTCAATCTGTTTGTTGACGACTGACATATAGGTCTGATGCAGCAGAGTGTTGGGATAATCGCGCATCACCAACAGCGGCATCAGGTACTCAAACATCGTGCCGGTCCAGGAGATCAGAGCTCGCCCGCCGTTGGCAGCAATAAGTTGGCGTCCCAGGCGAAACCAATGTTCCTGAGGCACATCACCCTTGGCAATCGCAGTGAAACTCGCTAATCGTGCTTCGGACGCCAAAAGATCGTAGAAGGAGTTGTCAGGCCGAAGTTCAGTAACGTTGTAGCCGATGATGAAAAGCTTGCGTTCCGGATCCAGCAGAAAATTAAAGTCGGTTTCGGTAACTATCGTTTCGCAGGTGTTAGCAAGCGAGGCGAGACGCACCAACAACTGCCGTCCGGCCGTGCCATTTTCGATTGCCAACTGAAGACCCACGAGGGCGCTGAGCGCGCGATTGCGACGTTGATCCGTCGGTGGTGTCGCGCTGATTAACTGCTGCAAGGCAGCGAGCTTTTCCACAGCAGCCTCAGCCATATGTGGAATTTCCGCCAACGTAGGAACCGGGGACAAAAGCGCGATGATCTCAGCAACATCTTCATGTCCAAATTCGGTTAAGGCGACTTCCGCATGCCTTAGATCATTGGTCCAGGGCATTAGCTCTTTTAAGTCACGAGCAAACGCCTCAACTTGTCGTCGCAAGGCAGTGATCCACCAACGCAGTTCGGCAAAGGTCTCTTTCCCATGTTCGTGGGCCAACGCATCGACGATGTCCTGGATGACCGACGCATTCAGCGCCAGCGAGTCAAACAAAGAACTCCATGAGGAAGCGTTTGGGCCTGGATCAACTGAGACGAGCTTTCCAAAGGCTTCAATCTCATCTCTGAGTTGTCTAACGGTAACCACTTCAGTTCGCTGTCTGATAGCAGCTAAACGACCTGCTTCAGCTCGAACTGCATCAATCGTGTCACGCAGACCAGCAAGTACACGTTCGTCGAACAACTTGCGTTCTGGCAGGTCGACAAAAACGTGTTGCAACGCGATCAGGTGTCCCGTTAGGTTTCCGCTGTCGACGGTTGAAATGTATTGCGGAATGAGAGGTTGAAGATTTCGTGTGTCGTACCAGTTGAAGAAGTGACCATGAAACTTCTGTAACTTACCGAGCGCCTTAAATGTCAGCTCCTGCCGTTCGACGAATTCCAAAGTGCCGACATAACCAAAGTCATGCGCCGAAGCTGTTGAGATCAGGAGCAGACCAATATTTGTTGGCGACGTTCGATGGGCCAATAGCGGCGTCGGATCTTCCTGAAAGTTGTCCGGTGGCAGCCAATTGTCTTCTTCCCCCACAAACGTCTCAAAGAATCGCCAGGTGCGTCGAACAATCATGTGGGCAAACTGCAGATCCGCTGCCCCCAACTCGGGAATGAGAACGCGCGTCGGCGAACTTATCCAATGTGCCACTACCGGAGACAGCGTCCAGGCCACGATAAACGGCGCAGCTATCGTAATCGAGTCAGGCCTCAGTAGCAGGATCGCAGCGAGCACTGCAAAGCCGGTGACTTCCGCGCCCAACATGGCTCGAAACGATGCTGATAAAGTACGACGCGCTTGACTCTCTGCCTGCGCGGCCGTGGTCCATTCCAAAAGGTTCTTTCGCGAGATCAGTTTTCGAAATACGGTTCGACAGATGCTATCCGTCATCAGGTAAGCCTGGTGCGCGAGAAATAGTAGGGACAGAAGTACCTGCGCAGTGTTCGTTCGAATGTCGCCCCAGACATTCCAAAAGTGGCTGGTCCAGGGAATTCCGCGAGGATGCAGCAACAGACTGTTCGTGACATGCAGGTAGACAGGAAAGGAGATCGTGAGAATCCCGAAGATGGTCCATCTAAGCGGCGATCCCGGAAACACAATCCAGGCGGCAATCAACCAGAGAAGTAGTGTCGGCGCCAGCAGACTGCGGCGGAGATTGTCCAATATCTTCCAGCGAGCTATCACCGGCAAAGTGTTTTGAACTTTCCGCAAGCGCGAGTCTTTTACCTGAGGTAAGAGCCAACGAAAGATTTGCCAATCACCCCTGGTCCAGCGGTGCTGTCGTTTTGAGTAAGCGTCGTAATGGGCCGGATACTCGTCAAGTAATTCAATGTCAGTAACCAACGCCGCGCGCGCATAAAGCGACTCGAACAGGTCGTGGCTCAGCAACGCATTCTCAGGAACTCGTGTCGCCAGAACTGCTTCAAAAGCATCGACATCGTAGAGTCCCTTTCCAGTGTAAGTTCCCTCTCCAAAAAGGTCCTGGTAAACATCCGAGACCGCAGTCGTGTAAGGATCGATGCCGGTGTTGCCGGAAAAAATTTGAGCGAACCTCGAGCGCGACGCGCTTTCCAAAGAAATACTGACGCGAGGTTGCAAGATGCCGTATCCAGCAGTGACACGATTTACAGCCGGATCAATCCACGGCCGATTGAGTGGATGGATTGCTGTGCCCACCAGTTTGCGCGCAACATCTCGCGGAAGCTGCGTGTCCGAGTCGAGCGTAATCACATACCGAACACCGGCTAACAACTTTTTGTCAGCGGTTTGAACGATGAAACTTGTGTCGTGGCTTCCTCGCAACAACTGATTGAACTCGTGAAGTTTTCCTCGCTTTCTTTCCCAACCCATCCACTTCCCTTCGCGCGGGTTCCACTTGCGACGACGATGAAAAAGATGGAAACGCCGTGGGCCAAAATCGGGGTACTGCGCATTGAGTTTTTCAATACCATCTAACGCAACACTAAGAAGGCTCGCATCATCCGCAGTGTCTTCCGACGCGGCGTCTGGAAAATCTGTCAACAACGCAAAGTAGATATGCTCGTCCTTGTTAGCAAGAAAGTGGATCTCCAGTTTCTCGAGCAACTCGTGCACATCCGACTCTCGCGAGAAGATCGTCGGAACAACAACCATGGTTCGTGCCTCGGGAGGAATCCCATCCAAGGTCTTCATTCGTGGCAGCAGCCGTGGTTCAAAGAAGTTTGTGACATCCCAATTTGTAATGCTGACCGCTAGATCACTGGCAGGAATCAACCCGAGGAGTGCGGCAAGGATCATCAAATGCCATCCTGCTCCTGCCAATTGCATCGTGATTAGAAGCAGGAAAAGAATGAGTGACGTGAGCAGCATCACAGGACCCAGGTAGGTGAGCGAGGGGTGGGCCAAACACCATCGCCGGATTCTTTCCTTTAAAGCCGGCTTGTAACGAAACGCGTGCTCGAGTTGAGAACGACCAGCCCCCACAAGATAAAACCCGACATGCGATTCGTACGCTTTAAATCCCTTCTGTTGTAGAGCCTGCGCTGCTTCCTTAACAGCGGCGCCAGCGATCTCCAGCTCGCCAGCGCCCGTGCGCTTACTGATTCGCTCAATCACGTGGCGATAACGATCACGAGTGGAAAACTCCATGTTGAGATAGCAGCCGACCGGATCCTGGCCCAGCAAAGGATCCACCAGACTGACGCGCTCGAAAAAGTCACGCCAGTCGAGTGTCGAAAGCAGTCGCATGCTGGTGATGATGTTACCCACCGTTACCTGCATGGCAGCCTGACGCTGGTGCTCCTGATGAGTGATCTGCTCGATACTCAATCCCTGAATGCGAAGACGCTTCTCCAACCATTCAAGAATCGGTATCACTATTGGGTCTTGTTCTCGCAAGCGCTGAGTAAGTTGGACCACCAATGCATGAGGTAGTTTTTCGCGCTTGCCCAGGTTATCGATCACAAGCGGTAATAGTGTCGAAGGTTGTCGCGCGGCGAGTTCGATGATTCGATCGGCAAGTCTATCCGCCTGGTCCCTCTCGTCGCGGGCGCTGACGATGCGGACGGCAAGTCGCCTCAGGTTCTCAACCAACGTCAACCGGAGCGAAATAGCAACCGCCCAAAGTTCACCTATGGTCAGCGGAGTCACTGATTGATATCCGGTGATAAAGCGCTGAAGGGTATTAGTCTCGAGACGGCTGTCAGTGTGTGCCGTGAGGGCAACACCCAGCGCATAAATTCTGGGATAACCTTTCAGATCTCCGGAAGCCAACTTTGGCAACTCATGGTAGTAACTCTTTGGCAGATCCTCGCGAATCTCACGCAGCTGCTCTTCCACGATATGAAAGTTGTCGATCAACCATTCGGCCGCAGGCGAGATGGGCCGGCCTTTTCTGATCGCATCGACGAGTGTTCGGTAACTCTGGAGCAGTTTGCGACCATTATCTTCCAGTCTCGGCAACAGCAGCGAGCGACCCCTGGTTTTGACGGTCTTGTGCTCAGCGGCCAAGGCGCGCGCGTGCTGCTCGAGGCGTTCGACGCTGAACAGTTCTTCCCTGATGGGCTGTTCATCCGTAGAGTCGGGCGCCAGGTTGAATAGTCCGGATAAAGACGATAGGAGCGATGAACGAGTCGTGACCATGACTGCGAAATCAATAGTTGCACGCTATCCGCTGGAGTGGGCTGGCGGACAATGCTGCAAAGCAAAATGAGACTGAATTCGTGTGTTTAGATTATCACGGGTTGAAGGCGAGGACTCGCTCTGCAATTTCCTCGATCGCAGAAAGGCCCGGAATTTGGCGAGGTAAGCGGTCGGCCAACTGGTTCAGGATGAAGATCTGATCGCCGAGACGGCAGCGGAAGAACTAAAAAAGGAATGAAGCAGTATTCGTTCGCGGTCCAATCGAAGATAAAAAGGAAACGATCGAGTTTCTGCAACAAATAAAGTCAAGGATTCGAAAACAAAAGTTTAAAAAGAGAAAAGACCGAGACATGAATTGTGTTTATGTTGGAAGACTAGTTTGAAAACTTTCCGGTACGAAATGGATGTTGGTTCTGGTGGCGCTGATGATCTGAGTCTGGCTGTCATCAGCTTATATGGTCAGGGGCGATTGAAGCATTGGAACCTTAACCCGCAAGCATAAGGAGATAAGCAATGAGTTTGATACGAAATGCACTTGTAGTCCTGTGCGCCGTACTAATGTCGGCGCCGCTCTTCACCAAGGTCATCGGATTCGAAGTTGGGGCTCAGCAAACGGGAACCAAAGTTAACTACGCACCCATTCCCAACGGCGAATACAAGATCGATCCGGCCCATAGCGTTATCGGGTTTGCGATCCGTCACTACGAGATTTCTTTGGTAAGAGGGCGCTTCAAGGACTTTACAGGAACGATTCGTTATGACGATTCAGACGTTTCAAAATCATCTGTTGAATTCGCTGCGAAGATCGAGAGTATTGATACCGGCGTCGATCCCCGTAATGCGCACTTGCGCACAGCAGACTTCTTCGACGCGGCGAAGTATCCGGAGATGACCTTTAAGAGTACGCGCGTCGAGCGCAAGGCCCAGGACCAATATGTTCTTCACGGCGACTTCACGCTCAAGGGCGTGACCAAGCAAATCTCATTTCCGTTTACGCTGACGGGCGCGATCAGAGACGCGCAGGGCAACACGCGCTTCGGTGTCGCTGCTCAAACAAAAATCGACAGACGCGACTACGGTATTACCTGGGGTAAGCCCATGGCCAACGGCGGATTGGATGTCGGAAATGAAGTAATGATCGATCTGCAGCTTGAGGCCATGAAACCCGCGCCCAAGCCTGCTGGTCAATAAGACCCAAAGATTGACACAGCCCATCATCATCCATCGTCAAGACTAATATGATGAGCGCCGATTCAACGCGACAACAATTGCCTTCCAGCCACCTGGAGAACGTCATCGTCACGCGACAGCGCGATCTCGTGGACGGCTTTAAAGTCCGTCGGGCGCTGGCGTCGGCGCGCCGTCGCATGGTTGGTCCATTCATCTTTCTCGATCAGCTGGGACCCGAAGTCTTGCGCGACGTGAGGGGTTTAGACGTTGCTCACCGCCGAGGGCTTGCCCGGCAGAGGGCTTTGCACAAAAAAGTCTTTTGGGACGGCTCTGCCGCACCCTTGCGGTAAGCCTGCGGCTTACCGTTATTCCATCCCAAATATCAGGCTATGCCCAAACTGTTCCATCTTTAAGGCATAGCCTCGAACAAAATATATGAAGGTTCGGTAAGCCGCAGGCTTACCCCAAGGGTGCGGCCGAGCCGGAACTCCAAAAAGGACTTTTTGTACAAAGCGCCGACAGAGAGCGACGCGGCGCTAGTGGCAGCTATTATCATCAGCCGAGTGCTGGAGAAGATGCCGCCCGCAACTGGTCCTACCATGCAAGCGTACAGACCGTAGATTGGATTGACACCCGCCAGAATGCAACTCGCCATACCGTCGGAATTCATCCTGTTTGCCTCTGTCGTATTTTTGTTTCTTCGGCGTGAAACTAACCGTCGGACTTTGCCATCGTTTCAGCGGTGTATCCCAAAGCGACCGCTGCGTCGGCCGGGCGCGGCGGCATCGAAGCGTCCCATTCAAAATAAGCTCTCTTGAGTTCCCTGAATTTTTCCGGCTCGCGGTAGCGCATATTCGCCCGCTCACGCTGGTCTCGCGACAAGTCATACAAAAACTCGCTGCCGTCAATCGAAAGGTATTTCCAGACGCCCGAACGCACCGCCTTCTGATTGCGAAAGACCATCCGCCAGTAAAGATTTCGTTCGACCTCTTCTCCGAAAAGATCAATCCCGTCCAACGGATATTCGGGATGAGGTGAAACGCCGGCCGCCGCGATAAATGTCGCGGTCCAATCCATCCCGATGGCGAGTCGGTTGTAGATCTCACCGGCAGGCAGACGTGCGGGCCAGCGCACAATGTACGGGACGCGTATGCCGCCTTCGAGCAAGTCCATCTTTTTGCCGACGAGCGGGTACATGTCGGAAAAGCGCTCGCCGCCGTTGTCACTCGAGAAAACGACTAGCGTGTTCTCGCGGCCGCCGATTTCGTCGAGCGCCGCCAAAACGCGTCCAATGCCTTCATCCATCACGCGAATCATTTCCAGATAAGTTTTCACTGAGCCGCCGTCGAGATGCTCAATTTTTCTCCCGATCCTTTTCGACTCTTCTTCGTCTTCTCGCGTTTCCCACGGCCAGTGCGGCGCGTTGTAATGCAAAGAGAGCAAAAACGGTTTTTCGGATGACTGCCGCTTCACAAAATCAACGGCGCGGTCGGTAAATAGATCGGTCAGGTACCCATCTTTAAATACTTCCTCGTCGCCTTCCCAAAGATCGTGTCCGCCGAGACCGCCGTGTGAGAAAAAATCGGCTGCGCCGGCGCGATGACCGAAGAACTCGTCGTAACCGCTTTTGAGCGGACTGAACCAGGGTAGCGAACCCAGATGCCATTTGCCGATAAGCGCAGTGGCGTAACCGGCATCGCGCAGAAGTGAAGCCATCGTCGGATGTTCCGGCGGCAAGCCCAATGCAGGCGAGACGCTGGCAATCGGCTCATCAAAGCCTCCACGTAGCCGGTGCTGATAGCGTCCCGTCGCAATCGCAAACCGCGAAGGCGAGCAAACCGACGAGTTGGCGTAGCCGTTCGTAAAAAGCAGACCTTCTGTCGCCACGCGATCTAGATTCGGCGAGCAGTCTTCCCTGCCACCGTAACAGTGGAGGTCCGCGTAGCCGAGATCGTCTGCCAGGATGAACACAAAATTGGGTCTCGTCGAAACACTCTCACGCGCGTTGGTACTCATATGAACTCCTTCCCGACATAAGCACTATGCAGTTAGTTGCTTCCCTCCCCTTTTATCTTTAAGGCGAAAGGCAACTTTCATGATCGCTTTTACTGGCGAACGAAGTCAGCTGTCACCGACGTAAGTGATTCTTCAAATCCAACCTTTGAGATCACCAAAGGACATGAATTTCAGACTGTTTCCGTGAAGTTTTGCGCGGCGATAATCATCCCGGCGGCGGTGTTGCGCCGTTCCTAGTCCGCCGACGTCTTGAAGATGATCCTTTCCCGCACCCGCAAGGTAACCGGCGCCGAACGCCGTGGCGACAAACATTAGATCGACGAGAATCGCACCCGTTCCGATGATGGCTACCATGTTTGGGAAGTAACCGATCAACGTCGCGCCGACCAGAACGTACAGAGAAACGTTGCCCAACCATCCGACCCACGGCTGCGCTCTCTTCGCAAAGTAAGGGAGAAATTGAACAACCAGCATCCCAGCGGGGCTTGGCACAAAAAGTCTTTTGGGGTACGGCTCTGCCGCACCCTTGCGGTAAGCCTGCGGCTTACCGTTATTCCAACCTAAATATCAGGCTATGCCTAAACTGTTCTATCTTTGAGGCATAGCCTCGATCAAAATATATGAAGGTTCGTAAGCCGCTGGCTTACCGCAAGGGTGGGGCCGAGCCGGAACTCCAAAACAACGGAAGGACAGTTCTTCAAATGCCGCGGCTTGTCAGTCACTGCCGGGTCCCGTCGTGAACCAGAGGATGATAAAAATAACGGTTGCAGCAATGCCAACACCGATCGCAATCTTCGCGCCTGTCGAGAGGTTGTTCCCCTGGATGCTTTTTACCTGCGGGTAGGCAACAGTAGTAGCAACTCCTGTCTTCCGGTTTGTCACCGTAAAGGTTTCCGTGCCGGCATCACTAATATAACCTTCCAGCTTTGCCTGATCACGCAACTTTACCTTCACTCGGGTCGACTCGCCCGTACCGAGTTTCAGGACATTCGTTCTGATCTTTTCGGCAAAGCGCGCTTGCTTCTCTTCTTTTGAGTCAGCATAAACGAGCCTCGCACCAGCCAGATTTATGATCAATGCAACGAGGAAGAGCGTCACCAGTTTCCGGAACATTACAGGTCCTCCGAGAAAGAATTTGACAGCAACCAAAACGCACCGAAAGGTTTGGACGAGAAGTGACTCAAGGTAACGATGCTTAGTCTATCATCACGCAGCGAACGCACCTGAACGTTTATTGTGGTACTTGAACTAAAGAAAAATGGAAGTGCAGAGACACTTGGCCGCCAAGTTTTTCCCACCTCCGATGGTGCTGAACCAATTGCGCGGGTTTGGGTCCGCAGGTGTCATGACGCTTGCTGTTGTCTCGTCAGATCGCGGTTTGAACTCACCCGGGACACTAGCCGTGCGATCGGTCGACGCGAAAATGTAGTGTAGGAAATCTGGAGCGGGCGACGGGACTCGAACCCGCAACCCTCAGCTTGGGAAGCTGATGCGCTACCATTGCGCCACACCCGCTCAAGGAAGAAGCAATCAGGGAAGCTGAAGATAATGAAGTAGCGGAGGAGTGTCAAAGGCCGATTGCGGATTTGGAATTTGGAATTTGGAATTTGGAATTTGGAAATTCCAAATCCTAATTTCCAAATCCGTCTCGTGCTTGCCACTGCACTCAAGGTTAAAGATACCGCTTGATCACCTCAGACCAACGTCCCTGCGCCTTAAGAATCAATTCGATTGCCTCACGCACCGCGCCCTGACCGCCACGTGCCTCGGTAACATAATGGGCCACTGCACGCGTCTCGGCCGCAGCGTCCGCAACCGCAATCGCCAATTCGGCTCGCTGCATCACCGGAATGTCGTTCAAATCATCGCCGATGAACGCGACTTCCCCATCGTCTACCGCGGCCTCGATCAATAACTCTTCAAAAACCTTCAGCTTGTCGGGCGCACCCTGACGAACAAACTCGATTTTCAATTCGCGCGCGCGTCGGTCCAGCGTCTTTGATTCCCGGCCTGTTATCACTCCCGACTTGATGCCTGAACGATGTAGCACTGCAAGACCGAAACCATCGCGCACATGAAAAGCCTTTGTCTCGCCGCCTTCGTCCGGAAACCACAACCGCCCATCAGTAAGCACGCCGTCGCAATCCATCAAGAGCAACTTAATCCGACTGGCGCGCCGTTCAATTTCGGCAGATTCTTCAATCGACAAGCTCGCACTCCTTAACGAACTTCAAACAGCTCAATCGATGCCAGTTTCCAGCTTCCGCCAACTCTTGACAGAACCAGAACAGCGGTGCCGGATCGATCCTGGCCCAGGTCTTTAGCCTGGATCGCGACGTCCACCATCATTGTATTCGCATCGATCTGTTCAGTACGCAAGACGCGTGTTTGCCAGGTGATCGTCCCCACCATGCTGCTGACAAACCTAACCAGTTCACCCGACACGACGCGTGCTTCCAGTTCCGGCCGCTTCGCACTCGAAATTGCAGAATCAAGTTGAGTCACAAACGATTTTGCCGCTTCATCAATCGGTGGCGCGGCATTGGTAGTCTGTTCTGCTTTGATTCTTTCAAACCGAGCCAGAACTGAAGTGGGGTAATCGCCTTCGATGCGAACTGCTTCATTGAACCTTCGTGCCGCTTCCGCAGGCTGGCCTTTTTGAGCGCTGATCAACCCGAGCCCAATACTGGCCCAAGCCATCGACGAGGGCGTTGGCAGCGGATCATCCAAGGCGGCCCGAAATAACTTTTCGGCTTCGTCTAATTTATTCTGGGCCAACAGCGCGCGGGCCAGAAAAATACGCGCTTCCTGCATTTGCGGAGTGCTCCCGAGCAGTTCGCGCGCAACTGTTTCAGCCTTGCTGTAGTCCTGACTGCTCAACAATCGCGCTGCATCTCCAGCAGCTTCAGTTACACCGCGTGTGCGCGGCGCTGTGTCGTTGGAAAAGTCGAGCTGCGGGTACAACTTGTCAGGATCAACTTCGGCTCTAAGAAGCCGTGCGCTCGTCTTAAAAACTGCCTCGCCAAATCCCCGCGCTGGTATCGTGCTTTCACCTGACAATTGCTCGCCTCGATCTGTCGTCGCCACCACGCGAACAGTTGCTTCACTCGAACCGAGATTCCTGAGCGCGGCGGTCCATTCAGCGCCACGTTGCTGTGGTAAACCAATCATTAAGTCCGTATCGGTTACCTGATCGAGCAAGAGATCGAGAGTGGCCTTGATCCTGTCGCCGCCCTTTTCAACAATCGCGGATCTGAATGCTCCAAGTGTTATCCCGCTGCCCGTCTCCTTCCCGCTTTGAAGCTGCCCCTTCAGTGTTGTCATAAAGAGTTCACGGCCAAGTCGATTGTCCACCAGTCGCCAAACCATCGCGCCTTTGTTGGGCACTGAACTGAAATACGCATCATCAAGAGCGGTGGATCGTGAAAGTGGTCCATCACGCTTGGCTACTGCTGTGAATGCCAGCCGTTGACGGAACAACTCCGCGTTGGCAGCCTCTTTTCCAAAATGCTTCTCGATGAACAGGTTGGCAAGAAACCGTGTCAGTCCTTCCTTGATTGGACCACCACCGTCTCCGCGAACTGCTGTCTGACCACCCACCCAGAGTTGAGCTACCGCCTCGCCTATCAAGAGCGCAGTTGCCGAGTCAATCTTGGGCCGGCGGAATGCGCTTCGATCCAATAGCACCGTTCCGCCATCATGAAACCCACCACCTCGACGCACCGAGACCAGACGAAAAGGAACATCAGGAGCTGGACCCAGCACGGTTCCCAGGTAACTCCGAGCCGCAGCCACCGTTGCGATCAATGTTTCTGTCTGCTTCCGCTCCTCTGGTCCAATGCCTTTGGGTACATATGCAGTGATACCGCGTGCTTCAGCCGAACCTTCTACGCGATCCCAATCGCCTTGAAGGAAGAATGGTTGGGCGTTAAGCGACTGCTCAAAAACTCCAGCACTTTTTTCAACTCCTGAACTGATAACACCAGGCCCATTAACCGTCAGGCGAAACGGTGACGTGTCTGCTCCGCGAGCTGTAAATGGCGTGTTCGGGATGGGATACCAGAATGACAGCGGCAGAAATTGAGATCCGTTGAGCGAGATAGCGGCGAGTCCAGTGTTGCTGTCGATTGGGAGGCTGTAATTAACACTCAACGTCGCCGTTCCATTCGAGGCAACTTGTGATGGCAACGTGGTGGTCACGCGCTGGATGTTCCCTTGCGCTTCGGGTACCGCGCGAAATGTCACATTTGCGGTTCCTGACGTGATCGTTTTGATTGATGCTTTGGAATTTATTCTGAGTGTGAGTGTGGTGCCCGTGCCGCGGCCTACGTTGCGCGCGGTTATGTTGGCAACCGCATTTAGACTACGGTCCTGTATGTTGGCATTGATGTCGTAGTTAGTGACTTGCCAGATAACGCGGGCCTCGTCCTGGGCCGCGATCGTGGAAGCTGAAAGACAAAGAACGAAAGGGGCAAAAATAAGCGCGCAGAATTTTCTTTTCATACGGGAAGCGAATTGAAATTGTTGTTAGGCGAAGATATGTAACCTTCTAGCGAAGGCAAGCGATCCTAATCCGACTAACTAACGGCGGCCGGTGGTGCCGGCCTGCTTTGCGAACTACCAGCTTTTTGATTTTGATCGCTGACGACCGCATGAAGTTTACTCAACATCATAAGTAGCGGCTGCATTCGATCAAGTGGCAACGCATTTGGACCATCCGACAAAGCGCGTTCCGGGCATTCGTGAACTTCCATAAACACGGCATCAACCCCACAGGCCACGCCAGCTCGAGCGAGAGGTTCGATGAACTCCGATTGACCACCGGTTGCATCACCCAGACCACCCGGAAGTTGCAACGAGTGAGTCACATCGAACACAACGGGGACGCCGAACTCTTGCATGATGGGAAACGAACGCATGTCCACTACAAGGTTGTTGTATCCGAAACTAACGCCTCTTTCAGTAAGTAGCAGTTTGTTGCACCCAGCGGCGCGTATCTTATCGACGATGTTTCGCGCATCCCTGGGTGCCAGAAACTGTCCCTTCTTTACATTCACTGCACGGCCCGACCGTGCGGCTGCCAGAAGAAGATCGGTCTGCCGTGAAAGGAACGCGGGTATCTGTAAGACATCTGCGACCTGAGCCACTGGTTCCACCTGAGAAATCTCGTGCACGTCAGTAAGAACAGGTACACCGACCTCGTCTTTCACCTGGCGAAGAACATCCAAACCCGCTTCCATTCCCAGGCCGCGATAGCTTTTGATCGATGAACGATTGGCTTTATCGAATGAAGATTTGAAGACAAAGTCCAGTCCCGCCTCACGTGCACGCGACGCGCATTCTCGGGCCATCATCAACGCATGTTCGGGAGACTCAATCACGCAAGGCCCAGCGATAATCGTCAATCGTCCGTCGCCAAACGTTGCGTTACCAACTTTGAAACTGTCTCTGGAAGTCATATTGATCAGAATGGTTTCTTCAATATACGCCCGGCCTTCTTCAAAACCGAGCCCACTTTCGAGCCTTTCTTGCTGTTCGAATTTCCGTTGGCATTCTCATTCGCGTTCTCGTTCTCGTTAGCCGGTTTTCTTTGTTGTTCAGCTCTTCTAACTGGGGACGGAACCGGCGTCGGGGTCGTCTCGACAGTTGGTGACGGAGTTGGTAGCACAGCGGCCGGCGTTGGTCCAGAAGAGCGCATGGCGAAGAGCGTAGCGCCAACGATAACAGCGAGAACAATGGCTGACAGAATTAACGGTATCCGTGATGTAGAACGCCGACTATTTAGTGGAACATCAACTCTGGCGAAGGTCCGTCCGTCTTTGGTCCGTCCGTCAGTTTCGCGATTGGTAGTTTTTCCCTGCAACACTTGTGTCGCCTGGTCTTCGCTAAGCACCGTCATGTCACCCGCAGAGGATGTCGCTGCGCGATTCTCTCGCAGTCGTGAAATGTCAATCACCAGCCGACCGGAAGGTGACTCGGTACCGATTCCACGCAAGACTTCAAGATCCGGAGCGCTGGTGATCGAAGCATGCTCAAGTCCCAGACGTTCAGCAGTTTCAAATAACTCACGACGAAATTCACCTGCGTTCGTGGGACGGTCCTCAGGCAGCTTTTCAAGCGCCCGCAATACGACCCGTTCTAAATCTTCTGGAATTGATGCAACGATCTCTCGCGGGCTGCGCGGCTGTTCCGACGCGTGCCTCATAGCTATTGCCAGTGGAGTTGAGCCACTGAACGGCACCGTTCCGGTAAGCATTTCGTAGAGGATTACACCGAGGCTGTAGACGTCCGCGGCTGGAGTTAGCTCTACACCATCACACTGTTCAGGCGACATGTAACGCGGCGTTCCAATCATCGCCCCAAACAGAGTGAGCGTCGGATCATCTTCATCTAGCGAATCGGCGGCAAGTTTTGCGATACCAAAATCCAGCACCTTGACGACTGAGGGAACGTCAGCACGTTGAACGATAAAGATGTTTGCTGGTTTTAGATCGCGATGAATAATTCCCGCTTCGTGGGCCGCGGCAACGGCATCCGAGACTTGCAGCATCAGCGAAACCGCGCGCGCCGGATCTAGTGGCGCCTCTTTGGCAAGGACATCCCGCAGCGTTCGGCCGATAAGCAGTTCCATGACGATGTACAAATAACCATCGCCGGTTTCACCAAAGTCTGTAACGGTTACCGCATTCTGGTGCTGCAATCTACCAGCGGCCTTTGCTTCCCTTCGGAACCTTGCTCTTGCTGATTCGTCCTCAAAGAACCTGTGATGCAGGACCTTGATGGCTACGGCGCGGTCGATCAAAACATGTCGCGCGCGATAGACGGTGCCCATTCCACCAGTCCCCAAACGTTCCTCGAGCTTGTACTTGTCATCCAGGGTGTGACCGATCAACGGATCGGGGGGAGTATCGCCAACCAGAGTCGGATCTGCTTGCAAAGGCGTATTGTCTTCGGGACACGCTAGAACATCAGGCGAATAGTGTCTCCCGCATGTGGGACAGTGGAGCATAATTATTGTGTGGGAGAGCGAATGCGATTATGGCGCAAAAGCTGATCCGATGCACCCGGAGGTACTGGGAACGAGTTGATGCGTTGCAATGATGTTGCGCTGGGGCGGGTTTGGGAATGTCCGATTTCAGAATTTGGAATTTGGAATTTCGGGTGTGGAGTGTAAAAGATTTGAGATTTGTGATTTGAGATCCGAGATTTTAGATTTGAGATGTTTGGGATCTGGGATCAATCGGCACTCGTAACACTGGCTCGTTCGTGAACACTCTCAGAATCTGAGTTCTTGTCCATCGACGTCTCATTCAAAAGCCGATTCTCATGCGCTGCACGAACAAATGATACGAAGAGTGGATGTGCATTGAGCGGCTTTGATTTGTATTCCGGATGAAACTGGCAGCCGAGAAACCATGGATGAATGTCCTTTTGCAACTCGATCATCTCAACAAACTTTTCGTCCGGCGATAAACCACTAAAAACCAGCCCGGCCCTTTCCAACGTTTGACGAAACTCCGGATTGAATTCATAACGATGGCGGTGTCTTTCGCTGATCTCTTCTGCGCCGCCATAAACTTCACGCGCGAGCGAGCCCTCAGCAAGTTTGCACGGCCATGCGCCCAATCGCATCGTTCCTCCTAACTCTTCAACATCTACGAGGTCGCGCAGTTTAAAGATCACGGGATAAGGCGTTTCAGAATCGAATTCGGTTGAATCGGCATCTTTCAATCCGCAAACGTTGCGCGCGTATTCGATGCACGCGGTCTGCATTCCAAGACAGATACCAAAATAAGGCGTGCGACTTTTTCTGGCATATGAGATCGCGCGAATCATCCCGGCTACGCCACGTTTACCGAATCCGCCCGGAACCAGGATGGCGTCGAAATCACGCAGCCGCGCTTCAAAATCATCACCCTCCATCAAGTCCTCCGACTCAATCCACTTCACATCGACGCGAACGTTGTTCGCAACACCACCGTGGGTCAGCGCTTCTCGCAACGATTTGTACGAATCCTCGAGTTCGACGTACTTGCCAACAATAGCAATCGATGTTTCGCCGCCAGAAGGTTGACGAATTGTTCCTACCAACTCACGCCACGGGCTCAGGTCCGATTGAGACGCGCGGTTACCAAAACCAAGTTGAGTAACTATCAGTTCATCCAGGCCCTGTTCATGAAACGCGAGGGGCACGTCATAAATCGTGTCTACATCCTGAGCACTGATAACTGCGGAATCTTTGACGTTACAGAAGAGTGCAATCTTTGAACGAAGGTCGTGTGACAGTGGACGATCTGAACGGCAGAGCAAAATGTCAGGTGCAATACCGATCTCGCGAAGGTCACGAAC
>DATBMP010000375.1:0-3872 GCA_036554845.1 Pyrinomonadaceae bacterium | reverse complement strand
CGAGTATTGCCGGTGAGTGATGAAGAGCTGAGCGCTGCGAAAGAGTACAGCACTGGAAACTTCTCGGTGGAGTTGGCCAGTCAATTGGGACTGGCCAGTCGAATCAATTCGGTCTACACGTTCGATTTGTCCAGGGACTTTATTTCAGACTTTCGACCAAAGATCGAAGCGCTGACGCCGGCCGATATTCAGAAGGCGGCAGCAAAGTACTTCGATACTTATCGGGCAGCGATCGTGATTGTCGGTGACTATGACAAGGTGAAAGATCAGGTTACGCCGTTTGGTGAAGTTACGGTTTACGATGCAGAAGGAAATGTGATGACGAAGTAACCGCGAAAAAGAGGATCACGAAACTACACTTATAAACACGAAGTGCGCTATTTCACTTCGACAATTGCAACTCCTCCTGGCGCAAGCTCGATCGTTACTGCATTGCCGCTGACCGCCAGTGTTTTGTCGGTAACCCAATCAACCGCACTCTGAATATTCAGTCCGCTTACTGTTAGTCGTGCAGTCACTTTCCCATTTCGATCAACCTGCGCCATTCCCTGCGGAGGCTTGAAGACCCCATTGTTATTGATCAGCGTAACCACCCAGCCGCTTTTGGTGCGATTGATCAAATACTCGACGTCACCTGTGACTTTCACCGGTGTTGCTTCCGCAAAGACGTGGGCCAGCATGTGCGCTGCGAATGGTGTGACGCGCTCGTCCTCACCCAATAGATCCGGCAAAGCAGAAAAGATCACAGTTCCCTTTCCAAGCTTATTGATCGTCACCAGCGCATCGCCATTCGGCGCCACGATAAGCGAGTTCGCACTTTTGAGCTGGATCTTCTGATATCGAAACATCTGACCAGCGAGGTCCTGAAGAGTCTCATTTGCAACAACACAACGCGCGTCGTCAGCTTCCGCAGTCGCACTGGTCACCGTTACACCAAGCACTTCGCTAGTTAGACTGTCCGTCTGCGCCGCATTGACCACCAGCGTTCCGCCAGCTCGCACGTAGTCAACGAGCTTCCTGGTCCATGCCGGCGTCCACTTTGGTTGACCACCGACCACTACTGCGGGATAGGCGTTGATCGCTTCCGTCGGTGAAACTGCATTTGTCGCGCTTTCGTTAGACGCGACCAAAATATCGAAGATGTTTCCAAAGATACCCGCCACGAACGACTGACGATCGGCCATGGCGGGTTCGCCTTCGACAACTGTTCCCGGGTAGTACGCTACACCGAATAGTTCTCTTAAAGCTCGATCGCTTCTACTGATCTGCGAGACGCCAAAGGGCCAGTGGGGATAGTCAGTCATCTCGAATCCGTGTGCTGGATCCAAAAGGAAAGCGACAGGTGTGTAGGGTGAGCCTCGGTCGGGATGGCGTTCAGCAAAACGGATGAACTCATCCGTGATGCGGCCCAACGGATTCAATTGCAATGGATGCTCGCCTGGTCCAGGTTTGAAGAACTGATCGAAACCCTGCTCCAGATAGATAGCTGACGCACCGGACATGTAGTAATGGTAGTAACTCTTGCGATACCAGGAGAGCGAAGGGCCCATCGTCACGCCGTAACGTGAATGGAAGAAGTTATCTGGCCCAGCGAAGTTCTGCTGTTTGGTAAAGGTCGTTGCGGTGTCACCAAAATTCGGCGCGTGATAATAAAGAAACGCGCCACCATACTGTCGCGCCGCGCCGCGAGTGAATGCGATTCGCATCGCGGTCATCGGTTGCACGGCTGCTGTTTCCATACCTAGCAGCCGCGTTCCCCAGGACATCAAGGCGTGAGAGAAAGAGGTACTCGAAGTCGATTGCGCGGGAATCAGCTTCTCCCACATTGGCCCAGTCGGAGTGCGAAAAGTCGAACTCCATTTTCGATCGAGCGCGTTTGTATAGAACGTGCGATGTGCCTCAAGCAACTCTGGACGTGACATCGATGGACTGGTCTTTAATTCTGTCGCAGCGAAATCCCAAACATAGCCAACGCTCTCGCCCGATATCCAACCCACGAACTGGTCCTTGAATTCACCATTCAACAATTTCCACGCAGCCTGTCCTTCGGACTCAGACATCGACGCAGCGCCGTAGTTGATCTTCACGGCAAATGGAGATTTTGTGTCCCGGAGATAACGAACAAAGGGACTGCCCTCTTTCAAGAGTTCGGGAAGGTGATTGATGTAGATTACCGTCGCAACCAACTTTGAAGAGAAGATTGGCACTCCGCTGACGCCTTTGTACTTCGCGACAAACTCTTCGATCGATTCGTAATGAAATGGATAGAGCGGTCGTTCCGCAGGTGGCTTTTCATAGAGCGGCCAGAACTCGCGAGCAATGTTCCAGGGCAGCAAAAAATCGCGACCGGCGATCTTTGATCGCTCCAGGGGTGTTACGACTTGTTTCTTTGCAACGAGCGATGAGAGTTTGACTTGGTTCGCGGAGTGCTCACGCAGATAGCGCATCGCGGCAAAGTCGGGTTTGCGCCGTCCTGAAGGCACAAAGGCGAGATCGTTAGTTACAACCAGGCAATCGACATGTCTCCGAGCATCTGCACCGTCTTTGATCTCGATCGAAATTCTTGCTGGTCCCTTCTGCAAAGATGAAGCGGCGCCGTCCCATGTAAAAGCCCATCCCCAATACATACTGACTTCATCATGAGGATCTACGATGTCGCGTTTGCCGAACTCGTGCCTGAAGATCTCTTTTCCCGCCTGGGTAATGCGGACCACAAACGTTTCTGTCTTACTGGCCCAATCGGCATAGCGAATCCAAACTCGGTAATCGTCTGATCGCGGTATTTCAACATCCTGGAAGATTGTGGCGCGTTCTTCGTCAGCGCTGGCAGCGGCAGAGTTCCATTCGCTTTCGCCTCCCTGAGTCCATTCCGCTGAAACGCCTGGTCCATTGATTCCCCAACCCGGGGCCTTTGCTTTCGGCATGTTCAACCATGCGGGATTGAGAATCGGTTCACCACGCTGATTGGTGGAAAAGCCGCGCATGTTTTCGGCCTCGTACCAGAGATATTCACGGCCGGAAGGAGGGAGATGGGGACGGGGTGACGCGGAGACGCGAAAAGTTACAGCGTCAAATAGGATTAAACAAACAACTAAAGTCGGAAAGATCTTCAAGCGTGGCATCAGAGAGGTGCGTGTTTTGCAAGCTGCGATGAGAGGCCATCGCCCTTCCCCGCATCGCCGCATACTGCACCGCCTCCGAGCTATCCGAGAGCACTCAAGCACTCGGTCAAACTCCGCTGCCGGCAAGTGAACATCGGTGTGTCGCGCAGGGTGTAGGAACTCGCTTTTGTCTCTCTCAACTCCTGAACCAGATCCAGAAAGTCTGCGGGGTTATCTGTTTCAAACGCGACTACAAACTCCTGATCGTCAAGACCAAATGAATAAGTAGTGTGCAACTTTACCGAGCGATACTTTGTGCCAATTCGAATGTGTTCGTCCATCATCTCCTGACGCTGATCGGCGCTGCGCGAATACCACTCACGCGTCTTCACGAACGGATAGACAAAGAGGTAATCGCTCTTGCCAGGAACGATATGCAACCGATCCTCAACGTGCTCGGGATTGTCCTTGTCGATGTACATCGAACGCTTCGTCATCGAGAGGAACGACTGGGTTGGCTCGATGTACTTCGCCATTTCGGTCCTATTCAGACGTCCAGTCATCTCCTGAATTGGATCGAGTTCGTAACCGATGCGCCAGATCATGAAGTCAACGTTCGTGCGTAATCCCACTGTCGAGTAGGTGTGAATTAGCAGTCGCTTCCGAAACTCGTCGACAGTCGATGCAAACTCCGCTTTGCAACGCTCTTTGTCGGCATCCGAAAGTAAACGCCATTCCGGGCGCGCATGATAGAAAGTGAAGTTCACGAAC